>DATBFI010000167.1:0-2542 GCA_036558585.1 Chitinophagaceae bacterium | reverse complement strand
AAATTCTCTCATCAATTTTGAGCCTATGCCTTTTCCCGCATAATTTTTTGTCTTATCGAGATTGACAGCAATACCCTGGAGACTAATAGCATCTTTAACAATACCGGAAGGATGACCATAACAAATTCCCGCTAATTCTTCTTTATCAATGCAACAAGATATAAATCAGGATTTGCTTTTACCCGTTTAACAAAGTCTTCAATTAGTTCCACCTCTAAATATTCACGTTGAAACTGATGAACTTTTTCATAATCTTCTCTCCTGATTTGTCTTACTTTAACATTCATTTTCCGGATAATTGAATCTAATATTTTTTCAATTTCACTTATCATCGGTGTTGCGATTTAAGACTGTGTTGTCTTTAATGGAACTGAACTTTCAGGATCATTCTTCGATTTTATTCTATCGGTTGCCTTTCTTTCAATACTTCTCCATGAAGTAACAAAGCCCATTGATTTTCTCATTTCGTATAGTGTTTTCTGTACTTCCGTTCTCACCTTCTTTGTGCCTTCATAAATGAGTTCATCAATGTAACCCTTTTGATTTTCAAAAGTGTTTCTTCGTTCACGAATAGGATTTAGAAAATTATTAAGCGCTTTTGCGAGTTTTTGTTTTACTTCTACATCACCAACTTTCCCGGTTTTGTAACGGCTTTTCAAATCTTCAACCTCAATTTTATTTGGGTTGAAAATTTCATGATAAATAAAAACAGTATTTCCTTCAATCTTCCCCGGCACATCGGCACTAATCCGGTTAGGGTCGGTGAATATGCCCATTACTTTTTTGGTAACTGTTTTTTCATCATCAGAAAGGTAGATTGCGTTATTAAGGCTCTTGCTCATTTTTGCGTGGCCATCTGTTCCGGCCAAAGAGGGGACATCACCGATTAATACATCGGGAATTGGAAACACTTCACCATATAAATGATTAAATCGTTTTGCTATCTCGCGGCTTACTTCAACATAAGCTGCATTATCTTTTCCAACAGGAACTAATTCTCCCTTCACACAAAGAATGTCGGCCGACTGCAAAACCGGGTAACCTAAAAGTCCATAAGGCATTTTAGATTTGCCGGCAGCTCTTGCCATGTCCTTCAAACTTGGTATTCTTTCAAGACGTGGAACAGTAACCAGGTTTTGAAACAACGTATTCATTTCACAAACCTCAGGTATTGCTGACTGGAGATAGAAGGTTGCGAAGTTAGGGTCAAGTCCTGATGATAAATTATCCAAAACCAACCATCTTGCGTTCGCTGCTGTATCCTGAATATCCTCTTTCGTGTTTTTTGTAGTGAGCATGTGAAGGTCTGCTATTATGAAAAAACATTCATAATCCTTATGAAGTTTTACTCTGTTTTGAATGGTGCCAACATAGTGCCCAAGGTGCAATTTCCCTGTTGGTCTATCTCCGGTCAGTAATCTTTTTTTTGAATTTTCCACTCTGCAAATGTAATGGAATGAATTGTTGAGTTATTAAGTTAAACTGTCGTCATAGAATTGCAGTAACGGGACGCTTGCGAAGAACGGGTATTTGGATCGCGACAAATTTTATCGTGCTTGTAACTTCTACAAACTCTGCTTCATCTTTTAGTTGAAGCAATAAATTTCCAGGTCTGTTAGCAAAATACTTTTTAAATTTTGGTCTGGGGCTACTTCAAGAAATTCGTCAAGCAAGGTTTGGCTGAACAGAAGTGTAACAAGCTTATTTTCAAAAATTGCGTCGAGCTTAGAAAAGTCATTGGTCAATAAAAAGACTTATCCAAAGATTGGTGTCAATAATAATTCTATTTTTTTTCTTTGGCATAACGTTTTGCTCTTACCGATTCAACCTCCTTTGTAATTTCATCAAGTAAAGGTGGATTTCTTTGAGCTTTTTTGCGTAGTTGCATAACTACTTTTAGAAAGCTGTCGTTTGCGATGTCTTTAATGGAAATCAGGTTCATGTCAGCAAGGTCTTGTAAGAGTTTACCTGCCTTTGGATTTAATATATCAACCTGCACCGTATTCATGACCCAAATATAAAGCTTTTGGAAGTTACAGGGTGCACAATCGGTGTTCACGCCAGGCGAAAACTGGTATTGAAATTTGTCTTCAATGTTTAAAAAAATTTTTAGTGAAGGGTGTCTCCTTCCTCCGCTGCTTATTGTAAAATTGCTTGTTGTTTTCTCCTGTTTGTGAACTTTGCTTTTTTGTTTCTTCCCCGCCAGATAAGAAAACCGGTAATTGGTAAACTGGCAGCAACAAGACTGCCAAAGAAAGCCAGGACTTTCCCTGCCAGGCCAAGCACCGCACCTACGTGTATGTCATAATTCATTCGTACAATTTTATCCGCCAGTTTTGCATTTTTAAATTTGCCTTCATAACTGCCCTCTGCAGGCAAAAGTTTACCTGTGTATTGATCGTAATGAAAAAAGTCGGAGTTGTAATAAGTGCCGGGATGGTGATTGATAACAATCTCAACAGGATCTGTAGCAAGGTTGGCAAAATATACTCCAATGCTTTCTGTTGATTGTATATTACTGCTGTGTTGTTGCCATAAATAA
>DATBFI010000166.1:0-6373 GCA_036558585.1 Chitinophagaceae bacterium | reverse complement strand
AAGCGCCACACTTTTATAAATTGAAAAAATGGTTGAGAGCAATTGTATATTTCGGTAAATGTATGGTATGTCTTTTGTGGCTGAGAGGCAAGTTCCTGATCGATGAAAAACATCAAAAGCCCTTGCTTACAGGAGGGCTTTTGTTTAATAACTGACAGAAATAAATTATTTGTAATGATAACTTCTTTGGGCCTGAGACTGGACTTCCTGAAGCTCCAAATTGAATTGGAAGAATCCAATTATAAATATGCTGTTGAACTTCAGAAAGACCACAACACTCTTTCACGAATGAGGGAAAACATAAGAAGATTGAAAGAGGAACTACAAATACTGAGTGAAGAAAATCATAAAGGAACAAGTGCAGAATAAACTGTATAGTGACATAAAAAGTAGCATCAATTTCTAAAAGAGGCTACTTTAAATGCAACAAAGCCACTTTTTTAATAATAATTTTTAGGATTAGATACATTCCCATTGCAGATCTTTCCACCGGACCCAGGACAAGTGGTGACAACAATTTTTTGATCGTAATTATTTTTTAGTCAAAGATTTTATTATTGTGATTCCTTGTGGAAGAGAGCCCATAAGAAACCATTCTTCAACTTCCCGTATTCTGAACAAAAATATTCTGTTTCAATTCTGTAATATTATTGGCAATAATGAAGTACTTTTCACCGCCAAAAAACTTTTGATTAACACTAAACAGAACGGTAAGCCATGCTGCTTCTTGGAATAGACGTTGGCACTTCCTCTATAAAAGTATCTGTTGTGGATGCACAAACACAACATTGCATCGCATCGGCGCAGTATCCTCAAACAGAAGCAGAAATTATTTCCCGTCAAAGCGGTTGGGCAGAACAATTACCGGAAACCTGGTGGCAGTACACACAACAAGCTATTCTCAATGCGAATGCAACAAATGCTTATGATCCAAAAGATATCGCGGCTATTGGCATTGCTTATCAAATGCATGGGCTTGTGGTTATTGATAAATACCAAATTGCTTTAAGAGATTCGATTATCTGGTGCGACAGCCGCGCAGTGCCTTACGGGGAAAGAGCATTTAACGCAATTGGTGCAGATAATTGTTTAAGTTGTCTGCTGAATTCACCGGGAAATTTTACAGCGGCAAAATTGGCATGGGTAAAAGAAAATGAGCCTCAACTTTTTGATAAGATCGATAAGATCATGTTGCCCGGAGATTTTATTGCTATGAAATTGACGGGGAACATCACTACAAGTGCATCGGCATTATCCGAAGGAATTTTTTGGGACTTTAAAAAAGATGAAGTTTCAAAAGAGTTGATGCACTATTTTGGATTTGATGCTGAAATTATTCCTCCCATTCAAAATGTGTTTTCTGTTCATGGCGAATTGAAAGAAAAGATTGCTGAGGTCTTATCGCTAAAGAAAGGGACACGTGTAACATACAAAGCAGGTGACCAGCCGAATAATGCGTTGTCATTAAATGTACTGGAGCCGGGCGAAGTGGCCGCCACTGCCGGAACATCGGGTGTAATTTATGGAGTGAGTAATGAGCTTACATATGATAAACAATCCCGTGTAAATAGTTTTGCCCACGTAAACTATAAACTTTCCTCTCATCAGGGGGAAGGGAGTGAAGTAAAAAGAATTGGAGTATTACTATGTATAAACGGAACGGGTATTTTCAATAAGTGGATAAAGAACCTGATGGGCAGTATCATGAGTTATGATGCCCTGAATGAATCCGCATCTTATATTGAAGCCGGGAGTGATGGATTAGTAATTCTTCCTTTTGGTAATGGTGCTGAAAGAATGCTGAACAATAAAATTGTTGGTTCACATATTCACAATATTGATCTCAATAAACATACAGCAGCCCATGTATATCGTGCAGGCCAGGAGGGTATTGCATTTGCATTTCGCTACGGTCTTGATATCATGCGTGAGAACAATATGTGTCCCTCAGTGATCCGCGCAGGTAAAGCAAACATGTTTTTGAGCAGTGTATTTACTGAAGCATTTGTGAATGCGACCAATGTACCTGTTGAGTTGTATGAAAGTGATGGAAGCGTAGGTGCTGCATTGGGTGCAGGTATCGGCGCAAAAATTTTCAATAATGCAAAAGAGGCATTTACAAAAATGAAACCTTTGCAACTGATTGAGCCAAACAAAGCTGATGAGTATAATGAGTTGTATAAGAGGTGGAAAAAATTTTTAATGAAGGATTTAGAATCGGAACTTACCACATAGGCACATAAGGAACAGAGATACACATAGAAATTTCCTTAACTACATGATTTGACTTAAACCCTATAAAAAAATGATCACACAGAAATATCTTGATGAATTAACTTATAGAATAATCGGTTGTGCAATTGAAGTACATAAACAATTGGGACCAGGATTGCTTGAAAGCGTGTATGAAAAATGTTTTGTAAGGGAATTATCATTGCAAGATATTGAACACAAAACACAGTTATATGTTCCCGTTGCTTACAAAGGGTTATTAATGGAAGCAGAATTGAGATTGGATGTTTTGATAGAAGATTTAATTCTTATTGAATTGAAAGCCATAGAAGGTATCTTGCCTGTGCATGAAGCACAAGTACTTACTTATATGAAGCTTTTACAAAAGCCAAAAGGAATCCTGATAAATTTTAATTGCACAAACATTGTAAAGGAAGGACAAAAAACTTTTGTAAACGAATATTATTCAGCTTTACCAAAATTATAAACTATGTGTCTCTATATGTCTATGTTTCTATGTGGTGAAGAAAAATATTGAATAAAAGATAAATTGTAAAAGTGCCGCCCGTCTGAATGCCCCGCCAGAATGGCCTTGTCGGACTGGCGTCAGCAATGCAACTAAATACAAACAACACAAAAACATAAAACAATAAAATTATGTCAGTACTAACCGGTGACAAAGAATTCTTCAAGGGTATTGGCCAGATAAAATATGAAGGCCCCGCAAGTGATAATCCGCTTGCATTTCGCTGGTACGATGAAAATAAAACAGTAGCGGGCAAAACAATGAAAGACCATTTACGCTTTGCCTGTGCTTACTGGCACTCATTCTGTAATGTGGGCTCTGACCCGTTTGGTGAGGGAACACATTTGTTTCCATGGAGTATTGACAACGATCCGGTAAAAAGAGCAAAAGATAAGATGGATGCCGCTTTTGAGTTCATCACAAAGATGACTTTACCGTATTATTGTTTTCACGATGTGGATGTAGTGGATTATACCAATGATGTTGCCGATAATGAGAAGCGCCTGCAAACGCTTGTTGATTATGCCAAACAAAAACAAAAGGCAAGCGGAGTAAAACTATTATGGGGAACAGCAAATTTATTTTCAAACAGGAGATACATGAATGGCGCGTCTACAAATCCTGATTTTCATGTGCTCGCTCATGCGGCTGCACAGGTGAAAGCCGCATTGGATGCAACTATCGCATTGAATGGAGAGAACTATGTGTTCTGGGGTGGGAGAGAAGGGTATATGAGCTTGCTGAACACTAACATGAAACGTGAACAGGAACATCTTGCGATGTTTTTGCACAAGGCAAAAGATTATGCGCGCAGTCACGGTTTTAAAGGAGTATTTTTTATTGAACCAAAACCAATGGAGCCAACGAAACATCAATACGACTATGATTGTGCAACAGTAATTGCGTTTTTGCGGCAGTTTGATCTGATGAATGATTTTAAGTTGAATGTGGAAGTGAACCATGCAACACTGGCAGGTCACACATTTACACATGAGCTGCAGGTTGCTGCTGATGCAGGTTTGCTTGGAAGTATTGATGCCAACCGGGGTGATTATCAAAATGGATGGGACACGGATCAATTTCCAAATAATATTAATGAATTGACAGAAGCAATGCTTATTATTTTGGACGCTGGCGGGTTTGCAGGAGGAGGCATTAACTTCGATGCAAAGATCAGGAGAAACTCAACTGATATGGAAGACTTGTTCTATGCGCATATTGGCGGCATGGATACATTTGCAAGAGCTTTGATCACTGCCGAGAAAATTTTACAGGATGGCGAGTACGCTAAATTCAGAAGAGAGCGTTATGCATCTTTTGATAGCGGTAAAGGAAAGGAATATGAAGCAGGAAAATTATCGCTCGAAGATCTGAGACGATATGCAATTGATAATGGTGAACCTGAGACAAGAAGCGGAAGACAGGAATATTTGGAGAACCTGATTAACAGGTTTATATAGAAGCCCCACCAAATTTTTCCCTCCTGATTCAGGAGAGACGGAATGGTCAAAAAATATTATTTGAAGATATTGAGTATGTATTATGTGAGATAAGGAAAATGTTGACTACTCTTGATTCCTCCGGGAAATTTTCTAAACAAAAAAGGCTGCCGCTACTTATCGTCGCAACCTTTCTTGTTGCTGTTAAAAGAAAATGTCTTCTGTTTAATCACTGCTTTTCAAATTTCAAACTGCTTCTTTTACCCTTTTGATCAATCAATAAATAATAAATTCCGGGTGGTAGCATTTTTACAGTCACAGTATTATTTGCATTACTAATTTTTTGTAATGCTTTTCCTGTATTATCAATGATAGAAATGGTCGCAGGCGCTGTAATGTCAAGTCCTGTTACATGTATATAATCCCCTACCGGGTTTGGATAAATTTTTATTTGGGAATTTGTATTGATTGTTATATCAGATTGGGTGGATAAGGTTTCAGAAACATTGTCGCCGTTAAACCTCGCCAGGGCAAACTCACTAAAGTCTTCAAATACATAACCCCCAGCTACAATTTTGCCGTCCTTTTGTAAAGCAATTGAAGTTGCATACGATGAATAAATAAAATGAGCTTTTGCCAAACCATTATTTCCAAAAGATTTGTCTTTAGAACCATCAGTAGTGAATCTTATTACAACAAAATCACTATGGGAGTTGCGGCCGGCAACAATGATCTTTCCGTCTGGTTGAAGAGCTACCGCGCTTGCCTCATCATCAGCTGTTTTATCTGTATTAGTTATTACTTTTCCATTACCATTAAAGGTTTTATCTAATGTTCCATTCTTATTATATCTTACAAGAGCAATTTGAAAGCGTGTTTCATCAGGCCTGATGGTACCGCAAACAAGAATTTTTCCATCAGACTGAACAGCCATAGAAGAAGGAAAATCATCTGAGTCAGCAATATCTGTAAATACCCTGCCAAGTGTTCCAAAAGTTTTATCTACTGCGCCATTTGGTTTGTATCGCACCAAAGCAAAATCATATGAGCCTGTATTACTCGTTATCCTGTCTGCTATTATAATTTTTCCGTCTGGCAAAATAGCTACCGATATAGCAAAAGCACCGACGTTACCATTTACCACAGTGGTAACTTTACCGTTGTCTCCAAAAGCAGGATCAAGGGTTCCGTTTTTGTTATATCGTGCAAGAGCACAGTTTTTGCCATTCTTCCCACCGCCTGCAACTACAATCTTACCATCCTTTTGAATAGCCATAGTATATACAAAATCATATGAGTTTTCAAAATCAGTTCTAACGATTCCATTATTTCCAAAGCTTTTGTCAGGAGTACCGTCGTTGTTATAACGCAGGAGAAGAAAATCAGATTTTGGCCCTGCATAAGAAGTTCCTGCTAAAAGAATTTTTCCATCAGCTTGTATTTTAACGTCCCATACAACATTGTCGTCAGAGGGTAACGTGGGTATAATTATGCCCTCGTCTCCAAAGCTTTTATCAAGCCTGCCATGTGAATTGTAACGTACAATAGCAATTTCGTTGTAGTTAAATCTGTTGAAATCATACAAGTTTCCCACAGCAACAATTTTTCCGTCGCTTTGAAGAGCAATTGCTTCTATATCCTGATCCGGCGCAACTCCAATATTGGTGATCACCTTACCATTGGCGCTGAATGCAGGGTCTAATGTGCCTGGTTGGGCAAAAGTTAAACCCGCGTTGCATAAGAGCCAGGATACGGGCAGTATAATTTTGGGTCTCATAGAAGTAGTTTTTGAAGTTAAATAATAATTTTTACGGGGAATGAATGTGTCTCTCAAGTCTAGGCATGGCAGGATTTAAACAGAAGATAAATATACATTTTTATAAACGGCAAAGTCAATACCAGAAATATGGGATGGAGAAGGCTGAAGATTTGATATCGAGCAAAATAAAAAGTATTAACTATCTAGCCGCATCTCTTCTTATTCAAGAAAATATTTTACTCCGAACATAATATTAAAAACCTGAAACCAGCAACCTGCACCTTGCAACCAACCTATTCTTTCACAAACTTCAAACTTGTCTTTTTCTTCCTGTCATCAATAAGTAAATAATAAGTACCCGCGGGTAGGGATGCAATGTTCCATGTATGTGTGTTGTTGGCTGTAGTTGTTGATTGC
>DATBFI010000165.1:0-12836 GCA_036558585.1 Chitinophagaceae bacterium | reverse complement strand
GCTGCGCTCACGCAGGTAATACAATTTAGCCCGGCGCACTTTACCAATTTTATTCAATAAAATAGATTCAACATTTGGAGAAAAAAAAGGAAAAACTCTTTCAACGCCTATTCCGTCAGAAATCTTACGCACCGTAAATGTAGACGTAGCACCATTGCCCTGAATTTTTACAACATCACCACGAAAACCCTGGATACGCTCTTTGCCACCTTCTATAATTTTATAATTAACCGTTATATTATCCCCTGCTTTGAATTTCGGGAATACCTTCTTAGCCGTGAGCTGATCGTGAACAAATTGAACTGCTGAGTTCATAACCTAAAATTTAAGGACGGCAAAGGTAATAGCTGTAAAAAGAACTTCCAAATAAAAACAATTAATTGTAATTAAAGTGTGCAAAATAAAGGGCTGGATTTCAAAGACTCAATTGTTTAAAGGACCTCTTTGATAACCGGAAAATAAATTTAGCCTTTCATTAGTCAGCCAGTGAACAAATAAAATCTCAGTAAGATGCGTGTACTCCCTCCTTTATCTCTTCAATTAATTTGCTATTAAATGCTTCCAGGTCTTTGGGACTGCGGCTGCTCACCAATCCATTATCTACTGCCACCTCTTTATCCACCCAGTTAACACCTGCATTCTCCAGATCAGTTTTGATAGAATAATAAGAAGTCATTGTCTTACCCTCCAGCATTCCTGTTTCTATTAACAATTGTGGCCCATGACAAATAGCACCTACTGGCTTATGTTCTTCTAAAAATTGCCTTGCGAATTCTACGCACTCTTTGTTAAGCCTCATTTTATCAGGATTAATTACACCGCCAGGAATTATCAGAGCATCGTAATCATCCGGGTTTGCTTTGGAAAGAGGAACATCCACGGGTAGTTCAACAGACCAGTGATCATGATTCCACGCCTTTACTTTATCTTTTTGCGGAGATATAATATGTACCGTTGCACCTGCTTGTTCGAGTGCTTTTTTAGGACTGGTTAATTCTACTTCTTCAAAACCAGTTTCGGTTAAAATGGCGATTTTTTTGCCTTCAAGATTTTTCATAAAGGAAAATTTTTTGATTAGAAATCAGTTAGGTAAAACGATGTACAAAAACCACGCCTTCACTATTATTTGAAATCGCTAACAATTGATAACATCTGATTTCACCACCGAAAATTATTGACATATTATTATAAGATAAAGTGCTTTCAAAGGGAAACTTACTAAATTTCAAGTGTTATTATCTGGCAGGATTCTATAAACTATAAAGCCGTCTATGAAAGACAGCTTTATAGCAACAAACATTTTCTGTTACCATTAACGATGTTGTGTGGTATCAGTAGTATTCATATTTGTTGAAGTATCAGTGTGCATGGTGTTGGTACTATCCGTAGGAGGAGCGCTATTTGTTGTTGTTGTTTTTGAGGGATTACAACTAAACATACATGCTGCAACTGCTACAGTAATTACCACTAATATACGTTTCATAGGTTCTGTTTTAAGTGAACAAATATTTTAAAGAAGGAATATCAGCAATTACCCTGCCAGCGATAAAAGGCTATTTTTTAAAATATTTGTTATAATGGTCGCATGTCTTCATGCGAAAAATCTTTTACGGAAAAAGAAGAAGGAATGTTAAACAGTGAAAGGAGCCGAAACGCGAAAACGATATAAACTATAAATCACAACCCGGTAAAAAAACTGGTTATTATAGATTTTTGTTGAATTCGTTCCCCATATTTCTTTATTTACCAGCAAAACAGTCTGCCTAGAATATCTTATAAGAATGGCATAATAATTTAATTAATTATATAAAATACAAAACGATGTCTGTAAAGCAACACCGGTTGGTTAACCTGGAGAATAAAGAAAAGGACGAAGAATACCAGGATAACTGGCACAACATGGGAAAGGATGGAAGTAGTTTAACACAGAGCTTAATTGGCGAAGAGGAGGACGAAGATGATGATGCTATTTCACTGGAATTGGATGATGATATGGATGAAGAGGATTCTTCCGAAGATTCTGAAGATATGACGGTAGAATTTGAAGATGATGATACTGATGATAAGGATTTTATGGAAGAAGGAGAAGATATGGTAATTCAGGCAAATGATGAAGAAGACCTGGCAAGTACTCTCTTCGACGAAGAGGACGACGAAGACTTATAATAAATTTAAGCCTTGCAGAGCAGTGCAATTCTACTGAACATTTATAAATCCTTTTCGCGTGTTCATTTAGTCCGGATTAAAGACAGATCTTAATCCGGACTTTTTATAGTGAATTGTGAATATTTCTTCTCATGTTTTATGAAGCCCGTTAAACTTAGCATCAGTAAGTAAAGGAAAAAATTGTCCCTTCATTTTTTCACCCTTTGAAATGGGCGGAACGCCTGCCAGTAAAATATCATTTGAATCAGAAACCACTCCATCTGCAAAAACATTTATCACAAATGCGCGGCGTGGACGATTGGAAGTATTTTCCCCGGACCCATGCAGAGTAAGTGAATGATGAAAGATCGCTTCACCGGCTTTTGTTTCTACAGGCACCGGCTTAAACTCTTTTTTTTGTTCATCAGAAAGATAATCAAGTATACCCATAAGATCACCGGCCAGATCGGGTTTATCAAGCAAACCCCATTTATGACTTTTAGGAACATATTGCAGGCATCCGTTCTCTTTCAATGAATCGTCAAGACCGCACCAGCATGTAAGATGTGCAACAGGTTTTGTTCTTGTCCAATAAGAATAATCCTGGTGCCATGCAACCACACCGCCTTTTTTTGGGGGCTTGCAAAAGAGTTGGTCGTGCCAGAAACGTACCGGAACATTCCCAAGCAATTGGCTCGCTGCAACAAGAAAACGAGGGTTCCACAATACATCGTGAAAGCCGGGAGTAATGCGCCACGCACCCAATGCATGAAACAAAATGGTTGAAGGATCACTTGATTCATTGCTATGAAATTCATAAAACAAATGATGCCCCGGATGATGCACATCAGCCAATTCTTCCACTTCTGTTTTTAAAAACTCAATTTGTTTTTCATCAAGCATTTTTACATTGGGCAGGTAGCCATTCTCTTTAAAGAATGCAACCTGATTAGCAGTTAATTTGTATTGCTCCCATTCTTCCTTTGTTTGCGGCAACCGAAATATTCCGGAGATCAATTCGTGTACGGTGCTTAAATCTTTGTATAGCATAGGTTATCGCTTTTTTTCAAAGTAAAGAATTTCCTCCCAATCAGACAGGAATTGTTCCTTTGTATTTTTAAATCTTAAATAACTGCTATGAAAAAAACTGCATTACTTATTTTTTTAAGTGCTTACATTTTCGCATCCCGGTCACAGACTATTATTCAAAAAGATCCTGAAATAGAACAAATGCTGAAAGAGGTTTCAGCAGATTCTTTACGCTTCTACATTACTGCGCTTGTTGGCTTTGGTACGAGAAATACTTTAAGCGCTCAAACAGACGCAAAGCGGGGAATTGGTGCTGCAAGAAACTGGGTGCTGAATAAGTTCAACCAGTTTGCGCAATACTCTAACGGGAGATTAACTTCATTTATTGACACATTTACTTTGCAGAAAAGCAGGAGAGTTGATACACCAGTTCTTCTTGGCAATGTGGTAGCAATACTAAAAGGAACTGACACTAAAGATGATCGCATATTTATTATCAGTGGTCATTTAGACAACAGGCGAAGTGACGTAATGGACAGGACAAAAGACGCACCAGGTGCAAATGATGACGGTAGTGGTTGTGCAGCAGTTATTGAATGTGCACGTGTAATGAGCAAACATAGGTTCTCCGCAACAATAATCTTCGTTACAGTTAGTGGTGAAGAGCAGGGTTTGTTAGGCTCAACTTTTATGGCAAATAAAGCGAAAAAAGAGAATTGGAATATTGAAGCTGTTCTAAACAATGATATTATAGGCAGCAATAACAGCAGTGAAACCAATATTGTCAGCAATACTCAAGTGAGAGTTTTCAGTGAAGGGTTGCCTGCTTATGAACTGGACAGCAATGCAGAGAGAATTCGGCAATTTGGACTGGAAAACGATGGCAGGGCAAGACAACTGGCGCGGTATGTAAAAGAAATTGGCGAGCGGTATATAGAAAATTTACAAGTGGTACTGGTTTATCGGAATGATCGATTCCTGCGCGACGGTGATCATACACCCTATGTTGAAAATGGATACACCGCTGTGCGCATCACAGAAATGAATGAAAATTATTATCATCAGCACCAGGATATAAGAAAAGAAAATAATACTCAATATGGGGATTTACCGGAATTTATGGACTTTGAATATTTAAGAAAGAATACCTGTTTAAACTTATCTAATCTTGCCAACCTGGCTAAGGCACCCGCAATACCCGAAGAGGTAAAGATTGATGTAAAAGAGCTAACGAATTACTCACATTTGTTTTGGAAAGTGCCTAAAACAGGCAACTTAAAAGGATATTACGTACTTACGCGCGAAACAACTAGTCCCGTTTGGCAGAAGAAAATTTTTACAGTAAAAACAGAGATAACATTACCTTATTCAAGAGACAATTATTTTTTTGCTGTGCAATCCGTTAATGAATTCGGTAATGAAAGCCTGCCTGTAGTACCGGTAATATCTAGATAATCAATAAAAAATTTTAATCAAAACTTAGTAAATTTCTAATGTGAGAAGGTGTAAAAGATCGCCGGCCCTTCAATATTTTTGCGCCTCACTTTTTGCTAAACCAGATTAAATGAAAAAATACTTTTCAGAAAAGAATGCTCTCACTGTTGTGGCCAGTTTATTTTGTCTTAGTATGATAATCGTAGCTCTTATAAAGGATAAATCATTGTGGGAAGCTGTAGGTTTTGCTCTGGCCTTTAGTTTCTCAGTGGAGGTAATTTGCCACAGGGCCAAAGAGAAAAAATAAAATACCCCGTTATTAATCATTACGGGGTTATTATTTAGAAAAAGCAATCCTTCGCGAGCCGCGATAAAATCAGTTAAGCCTTGCCTTTTGTTTATTACATACCTGAAGTTGTTTTAAAATAGAATTCTTTTTCTCAAAAAAAATAGTAACATCTTTAAATTCAGGCACCATAGTCTCTCCATCAGTTAGATTAACTTTTTTTTGCCCTGAAAGGAATTGATGAATAAGCTTCAGAATAGCTGATTTAGCCTGGAAGTCAAGTGGCTGTTTTGATTTAGGATCAGAAAGGTAATTGATCTCAAATATCATTTGATTCAGTGCGTAATTTTTATTCTTCGCTTTAAGATATGATTTTGCAAAATCATTTGCGATTTCAGTGAATGAAGCCATCACAAAGGTTTTTAAAGGATAATTGGTTTTGTTACAGTGATAAAAGTAATAACGTTTTCAGCTTTGCTGAGTTAAAAGTGGTTTAAGAGAAATTAATTTTGTGTAAAGAAAAGCATCAGTATTTCCTGTTATGTTCAGAGTCCGAACATAGTATTTAATGAGTAAGTTTTTATTGAGTCCCGGCCCCGTTTAATAGCAAAAGACTTTGACGTATTTATTGGCAGAGACTCTGGATTCCAGCCTTATTCCTATATATGGTTCATAACAACCGGCGCGAGAAACAGCGATCGGTAAACAACAAACCATTTATCTTTACAGCCAAAATTTTCGTATGCTTAAAGTTGGTGTATTTGGTGTGGGGCATTTAGGGAAGTTTCATTTAAATAACTGGAGAGAAATTGATGACATCGAGTTGGTTGGATTTTATGATCCTGATGATATTAACGCAAACGAAGTGGCAGAAAGATATGGACTAAAAAGATTTACTGAAGTAAAGGATTTGTTGGATAAAATCGATGCTGCAGATATAGTCGCGCCCACCAATCACCACTTTAATTTATGCGAGGCGGCTATACGTAATGGAAAGCATGTATTTATAGAAAAACCGTTAGCAGATACAATTGAAGAGGGAAGGAAAATTGTTAACATGGCAAGGGAAGCCGGCATAAAAGTACAGGTAGGTCATGTTGAGCGATTTAATCCCGCTTTTCTTTCTGTAAAGGACAAACAATTAAACCCTTTGTTTATTGAGGTGCACAGGCTGGCCCAATTTAATCCGCGGGGCACAGAGGTGAGTGTGATACTCGACTTAATGATCCATGATATCGATATTATACTTAGTTTAGTTAAAAGCGATGTAAAAAACATTTATGCAAGTGGCGTTGCTGTAATGACCGATACACCTGATATTGCCAATGTTCGTATTGAATTTAATAACGGTGCAGTAGCCAATTTAACCAGCAGTCGCATTAGTATGAAAAAAATGCGCAAAATGCGTTTATTCCAGAAAGATGCTTACATAGGGATTGATTTTCTTGCAAAAAAAACTGAGATCATTAAACTATTACAACCGGAAGATACCAATGCTTTCTCCTTCGATCTTGAAACACGTAATGGTAAAAAAACTATAGCCGTAATAAACCCTGCCACAAAACCGGTTAATGCAATAAAGGAAGAATTAAAAGCTTTTGTTGAGTCTATAAAAAACAATAAGCCGACAGTTGTTACAGAAATTGATGGTTATCTTGCAATGGAAGTAGCACATAAAATATTGAATAAAATAAGCAATAATAGTATCCTGGTCTGATTTAGACATGAACCATTCCAGACCCTTACATATAAGTTTATATATTATTAGCGATATTCTTGCGTCAGTGATCGTATGGACATTTATTGCATTGCTGAGAAAGCATCTTTTAAATGAAGAACCATTAACTATTTCAGGACTTTTTACCGAGGACCATTTTTTTCCGGTAACCCTGATGCTGATACCCGTTTACTGGCTCATTTTATATTCGATAGGAGGCTCATATAATAGTTCAGTTTATAAAAAATCAAGACTCTCTGAACTAACTGTTACATTTATTGAGTCTTTCCTTGGCTCAATTATTTTGTTGTTTGTTCTCTTTTTAAATGATAACGAGCAGCATTATACATATTTCTATACTACTTTTTTTGCTCTGCTTTTTTTACAGACTCTTATAACATATTCGGGAAGGTTTATAATTATCAATATAGCGAGGCATCATCTTTCAACAGGGAAATTTTTTTTCAATACGCTTATTGTAGGCAATAGCCGTAAGGCTTACGAAGCATTCAAGGAAATAAAAAAGAATCACTCCTCATCGGGTTATAATATTGTTGGATTTATCTCCTCAGACAAAACACAAAAGAACGGTCTCGGCCGCTGGCTAAACTGTTTGGGTAATATAGAAACTATGGAAAATGTTATTCATGAAAAAAAAGTGGAACGGGTAATCATCGCATTGGACAAAGCCGAATCAGAATTAACTGAAAACCTTATAAGCCGGCTTAGTGAAAAAGATGTTGAGGTAAAAATGGTTCCGGAAACATTCCAGATATTGTACAGCCCTGTAAAAACAGAAAACATCCTCGGCGCCGTATTAATTGATATTGATACAGGACTTATGCCGGCATGGCAGCGCAATATCAAACGCCTGCTTGATGTTCTCATCTCCTTTAGCAGTTTAATTATACTTAGTCCTTTATTTTTATTCGCAGCCATAAGAACAAGATTTTCTTCAAAGGGGCCGATAATGTTTGCACAGGAAAGGATCGGTTATAAAGGGAAATCTTTCGTTATTCATAAATTCAGATCTATGTGCGTAGACGCTGAAAGAAACGGGCCGGCTTTATCATCTGAAAAAGACCCTCGCATTACACCATGGGGCAGAACAATGCGTAAGTGGCGCCTGGATGAATTGCCGCAATTATGGAATATATTAAGGGGTGAAATGAGTTTTGTGGGGCCCCGGCCGGAAAGAAAATTTTATATTGACCAGCTTAATGAACGAACACCCTATTTTCGTTACCTGCTGAAAGTAAAACCAGGCCTTACTTCATGGGGCATGGTGCAATTTGGTTATGCATCAACAATAGACGAAATGATCGAGCGAATGAAATATGATCTTGCTTATATTGAAAATATTTCCTTGCTTCTCGACCTGAAAATTATGGTGTATACGCTGAAAATAATTTTTTCCGGGAAGGGGAAGTGATAATGTGATAGTCTGCTAATGTGAAAATTCTGAAACGGGTTTTTCTTTTTGCGATCAGGTATGTATATGCCATTTGAAATCGAAATAATACCTTCCTATAAGATAAATAAATTAAAATGGGATGAATGTATTTGCCATAGCAGTAATGCAATTATTTATGCAAGCTCTGTTTACCTTGATCACATGACTGATAACTGGAATGGTATTGTTGTAAATGACTATGAATGCGTAATGCCTGTGCCCTGGCGAAAAAAATTTGGGATAAGATACTGCTATGACGTTCCCTTCATTCAGCAACTTGGCTGGTTTGCGAAAAATATATTTCCCGATGCCTCATTGCTTTTAAAGACACTTTTTCGTTTTTGTAAATATGGATATTATCCGTTTAATTATGACAACAAAGTAACAGGTGAGCCTTCCTCCGCCTGTGCCAGCAATTTTGTCCTGTCGCTGAATATTCCATATGCTGAAATTATTAAAGGATACAAACAGACACTCGGTTACAGCTTAAAAAAAACCTCGAGACATAACTTATCATACGCAGAAGGGAATTATAAGGAAGCAATTGATCTTTATAAAAAATTATATCACCATAAATTCCTTCATGTAAGAGAAATGGATTTTAACAACTTCAGGAATCTTTGTGTTTTTCTTTTTGAAAGAAATAAAATAATTGCGCGAAGGGTTTGCAATGAAGAACATGAAATGCTTGCCGAAGTTGTATTAATTAATTTTGAGAACAGGCTGTTCAATATCATCAACAACATAAGCCCGGAAGGAAGAAAAACAGAGGCTAATTATTTTTTATTCGACAACATATTTAAAGAGTTTGCCGGCAGTAGTTTTCTGTTTGATTTTGAAGGATCAGATATTCCCGGCATAAAAAGTTTTTATGAAAAGTTTGGTTCAGTCAATCAACCATACTATGAATTACAGTTCAACCATCTTCCTGCAATCATAAAATGGTTAAGGCCTTAATTACTGACGTGTGATCGGACTGTTTTAGTATTGCAATGATAAGTCTGGAACCTGGCTTCCCTCTACTGAAGGAGAGGGATTGAGGGTAAGACTAAAGCGCTGACCGGTCTTCTATAATTCGTTCTGCAATGAGCAGGTCAACCGGTCTCGTAATTTTTATATTATCATATTCTCCCTCTGTAAGATAAACCTCCCTGCCATAAGCTTCCACAACTGTGGCTTCATCTGTAAATGATTCATTATACTCCTGCTTAAACGCCGGAAGCAGAATGCTGCTTAAAAATGTCTGCGGTGTTTGCACGATGCGAACCTGTTGCCTTTCTTTTACAAAATGAGCCCCGTTTTTTAAAATACGGATACTGTCTGTTGCAGCCACCGCAGGTATCGCGCTGCCCTTTTCAATAGTCTGGTTATAACAGCGTTTAATTAATGGAACACTTATTAAACATCTTACGCCGTCATGCACAAAGATCACCGATTCTTCTTTCACTAATTTTAATCCTTCCTTTACAGAATTAAATCTTGTAGCTCCGCCAGTCACCAATTTTATTTTGCCTTCACTATTCAACTGCGCAGCAATTTTTTCTCCTTTTATTAAATGATCTTTTGGTAAAACAAGAATGATCTCCATATCCTCAAAGGCACGAAGAAACGAATCTATGGTATACCACAATAAAGGCTTCCCTTTTAACAATAAAAACTGCTTAGGCATAATATTGCCCATTCTTGTACCTGAACCGCCTGCAACAATTACAGCATATTTTTTCATGGGGGCAAAGAAACTGATTTTTTAAGAAGCATGATACGATCAGATATATTGATACTTTGTAATTGGCATATCTTCTAATTTAATTGAATGGTAACCATTTTTAAACGCTTTGTGTCTTTACTTCAGCAAACATTTTATTCATCTTAAAAAAAAGCGACTTCAGTTTCAAAAAAGACGATATCAGCATAGTTTATTAAAATAATATTTATGATGAATCTTATTTTACCTTTGCTTGATAAATGAAACTCACCAGCATAATCATATTATTAATCTGTTTATTTACTTCCACCTTCAGTCAATGGATATTAATTGCCTGTTTTGATCTCAATGAAAATTTTATAACAAAAGAATTTTGTATAAATAAAAATAATCCCGCAAGCCATTGTAATGGTCATTGCTATTTAAACAGGGAACTGAATAAGGAAGAAAAGCCAAATAACCCGCTCAATAATTCTTCAAAAGAAAAATTTGAAATACAACTTTTTTGCATTGCTTCAGAAGATAACATTAATGTTGTTTCATCTTTCATATCCGTATCCCATTCCGTTTTGCAAAATTTTGCTCAACAGGAATTTTGCAAAACATTCTTTCATCCACCATCCATGGCATAAATTCCTCTCATTCCACTTTAATCTGGCTGAATAAGAAATATTATTATTACATGTGCCTCAAATTTATTCTTATTCGGCATTCATTAACATTCAAATAATGCCATGAAAAAAATATTTATTCTCAGCGCGATCATACTTTTTGCAATTCCGTCCTTTGCTTGTCCTATCTGCGGTTGCGGGGTTGGCAATTTCTATCTTGGGTTGTTACCCAACTTTAAAAATCATTTTGTTGGCGTGAGATATCAATATATGCGGTATCATACACAGTTAAAAGATGACATCTCCCAATTTAGTACTGATTATTACAAGACTGCTGAATTATGGAGCGGATGGAGTTTAGGAAACAAGTGGCAACTGCTTGCATTTGTACCATATCATTTTAACACACAAAATACGGATGATGGCGTCATAAAAGAAAATGGCCTTGGTGATATAACATTGCTTGGTAATTATAAATTGTTTCAAAAAACAAAAATGAATACATCCAAAAGATCTTCCACTTCACAGGAACTTTGGGTTGGTGGGGGTATAAAATTACCTACAGGAAAATATCATCTTGACCTGAATGATCCCGAAGCCAACCTTGGCGATGTAAATTCGCAAATGGGAACAGGAAGTGTAGATTTTTTGTTAAACACCACTTACAATTTGCACCTGAATAAATTTGGTATAAACGCTACACTAAACTACAAGATAAACACATCCAACAATGACCATTATGAATTCGGAAACAGGTTTACTTCATATGGTTTTGGGTATTATGAGTTCAATGTACGTGGTATTTCAATTTTACCCAACGCAGGTATGATGTATGAATATGCAGGTGCAAATCATCTGGAGAATGAAAAAGTCGATCTTACCGGTGGCTATGTTGCACTTGCTGTAACAGGTGCCGAATTAAGTTACAAAATGGTCAATATTGGCGCCAATATCCAGTTACCTTTTACGCAGGATTTTGCCGAAGGCCAAACTGTGGCTAAAACGCGCGGCATGGTACATGTTACGTTTTCATTTTAGTCTATACAGGAATTTATAGCGGACTGACAATGTGCGGAACGAATGTGGTGACGGTTGGGAATAAGAGTTGTCCGGGCTAAATAAATAAAAAAGAAAGTATGCGGCATGACAAACCATCATACTTTCTTTTAAAAAATTTCAGAAAAGCAGTTTTTACATTTTGCCCTTTACCTCATTTACTACCAGGCCCTGCATACCTCCTCTTTCATAAGAGCTGCCTGTTACAGTTACTTGTTCGCCGGCATGTTTTTTCGTGTCGGCATACGCATCGGCCTTATCATGATTTTCTATAAGCAGGTACACTTTACCATCGCTGGTAAGAAGGCCCATTGGTGAACCGCCTTTTACACACATGGCTGCACAATCTTTATGGTTATCTCCATGCGCGCCTTTTGACATATAACAGGCCATGTCTACTACCTCACCTGATACCGACATACTTTTGCCCTGGCTGAAAGATGAAAAGGATAACATCGTAAAACCAGCCACCAGTAACCCGGCAAATTTTTGATTAAAACTGAACATTCTCATACGACATAATTTTTTAAGTGAAGAATTAACAGGATATAAGGTTGCAACAGGGAAGCATAAATTTATGAATTTTTGCCAATAATTCAATTTTATTAAAAAAGTCTAACTTATACCAGGAACAAAAAAGTATACACATTTAAACCTGATATAGTTTCTATGCACCAGTTTTTCACACGCCTTTTTATATACAATTTTAATTACTAAATTGTTTGGTTCTCCATATTCCTCAACGCATAAAAAAATTTTTATGGAGTCGTTGTTCAAAATATTATCAAAAAAACTAAGCAGCCGGTACAAAAAAATCAGTGATAGTGCCACACACCCCAATATCAACAATATTTCTCTAAACAACCTTGATCCGCGAACATTAAAACCCATAGTTGAAGTGGTGCTGCAGTCGGATGAATTTATCGTAACTATTGATAATTCCCTGTCTGTTAACTGGACAGCAAACGGAGGCTATAAAGGTTATGCAAAGGACTTTAGTACAGTTACATCAAAGGTTCAACTGCTTTCTGCTCAAATAGATCAACTGTTTGCAAATAAATCTAACAGGTACAGGTACAAAAAAATGATCGCTGAGGCATTGGCTCTTGCGCTGGACGAAAAAGAATCAGATAATGCATTAGGGCTTCTTAAAGAAGTGGAGAACAGGATAGCCGATCATGGCAGGGAAAGAGTACGTGTCGCTTATATTTTTTATGCCTCTCTTACAACTTGTTTGATTGCTGTTTTGATCGGCCTATTTGTTCACTATAAGAGCAGGGGTTGGTTGTTTGCAGGAAATATTAACCTCTACGAAATTTGTATTGCTACGTTAATGGGAGGCATAGGCGCCTTTGTTTCAACTTTTTTTCGATTTAGAAATTATGAAGGAAATATCACTT
>DATBFI010000164.1:0-4377 GCA_036558585.1 Chitinophagaceae bacterium | reverse complement strand
GTTGTGTCTTTTGCGGTTAAATATCTTCCTACCTGGCTTTGATCTGCTCCAAAATAGGAGAGCTGTAGAAAAAATCCTCCAATTAGACCATTGATCAAATTAAACCTGTCTTTCCATTCAAAACCCTTGTCTGTTATGCCCGTGGTTATTGCATTTAACTTACCCGATGCGCCGCTTACCGTTAATGCATCAGTAAAACTTACATTTCCAGGGAGATGGTGAACAATATAATAGCCAGCGATAAACATTGCAGAAAAAATAATAACCAGTTGCAGTTGTTGCGTATAAGCTACTGCTTTGGCGCCGCCACTGAAGGTGTAAATAATAAGAATCCCGCCCATTACAATATTTGTCCAGAAAATATCCCACCCAAGAAGTGACGACAAAATAATCGATGGGGCGTAAATACTTATGCCGGTAGATATTCCTCTTGATAACAAAAATAAAAATGAAGTGAATGTTCTTGTCTTTACATCGAAGCGTTGCTCAAGAAATTCATAAGCAGTAAAAACACGAAGCTTTTTAAAAATAGGAACAAAGCTTATGCTAATCACAATCATTGCGAGTGGCAGCCCGAAATAGGCTTGCACGAAACGCATACCATCGGTAAAGGCCTGGCCTGGTGCACTTAAAAAAGTAATAGCGCTTGCCTGTGTGCCCATTATGCTTAATAGCACAAGCCCCCATGGCATGGTACGGTTACTCAAAAAATAACCCTCAAGGTTCTTTGTTGTACGGCTTTTGTACAAGCCATATGCAACAATAGCTGTAAGTGTCGCTACAAGTACTATCCAGTCAAGGCTGCTCATGAAAATTTTTTGGTAAACCAGTAAAAGAAAACGATTAATACAATTAGTACCAGGAGCACCAGTAAATACCAGTAGCCCCATTTTTTAAAGAGCGGTATGTTTTCTTTTGACTCGTTTTGCATGCAAGCGGTTAATAATTTTTTAGGTTTAGTCTTTATGTATTGCCTGACATCATCTACCTGCCGTCTCACGCTGCCCGGGGCAGGAGTCGCACGTCCGAACTTTATTTATTAATTTCAATTGTGAGATGTAAGGCATCAAATTCATACCGGGCTTATCGATTAACGTTTACAACTCACACTCACGGTATTCTCACAAACAAAACAAATGTAACAAGTATAAATTTCTGTGAAGTGAAGGTTTTTATAAAAAGTGATGGGAGGGTTAGATACCGCGTTTATAGATTTACCTGCAACATCAATTGAATAAAAAATTTTTTTTGATCTGGCGCTCCATAAAAAAGCCCCGTTAATACGAGGCTTTAATAAATCAGAATGATCACTTTACTCAAATAATTTAAGTATCGGCAATTTCAATATCACAAAAGTTAACTACAATGCCGCGTCATAAAATATTTATTTAGTCTGATACAGTAATTTGAAGGACCTGGCCTTCACCCTTCCCGGCTCCAAATCCCATATTAGAAACATATAGTTTCCCATCCGGTCCGAAAGTCATACCCGTAGGAAAGGTAAGTCCGCTTGCAATAACTTCTCTTGTATTTGGCGGAGTTACTCTTACGATTTCTGAGGCCCCGGGGCCTGCTTCAGCATTATCAAGCACATACAATCTGTTTTGCGTGTCAAAAGCAACACCGAGTACAGCCGTAAATCCGCGAAGAAAAATGCTGATCTGGCCATCAGGCCTGATCTTGTAAATGTTGTTTCCTAGTAGAGTGCCCACAATGAAGTTGCCATTGTTCTTTGTAATGGCCGTAGGAACCACATGTCCCTGGCTTGCAGAAACATCTATTACCCTGCTTATTTCTCCGCTTGTTGTAACTTTTACAAGTTCACCATGATTTGGTTCAACCGCATAGAGCGCACCATCTTTCTTAGTCATGCTATACCAAGTTCCGTCTGGCTCAAAATCTGCTTCATTGGGATTTGCAACAGGATGAGATTTCTGAAAGGCACTAAGGTTTGCAATTAAATTCCATGTGCCATCAGAATTTACTTTAACAATACCGTTTGGTATTCCTCCAACCCCATGTGAACAACCTGCACCTGCTAAAAGTGCATATAGTGTACCGTCCAGGAATTCTACATCTGCCACACCGCTTATAAGACTTCCTATTGTTGCGCTTGTTTGACTGGATGGAAGGTCATTAACAAATGTCCTTCTTACGCCCGTGGGGCTGATCCTCGAGATACGTCCTCCGTTGTTACTACCCGTATAAGGACCAACAGGTGGAATAACCTGTATGCAGTTGCCCTCAGTTGAGTGGTTTCCACCCCTACCACCTTCGGCAACATATAAATAGCCATCCGGTCCAAATTTCAGTCCGCGCGGGTTATTCAAACCTGTTGCGAATACTTTGACTGATGCAGCAGCAGATAAATTCTCTCCATTACTCCTGCCGGACAGGGATTTATCAGCCATATCCGTGGATGTCTTCTGACATGATGCAACGAGCAGAGCAATTCCCATAATTGCCGAGAGCCTGAATAAAATGTTTGTTTTCATCGAAACCTCCTGTACAATTTTGAATGAATAAGTAGATTAGTGTATCCTCTCTAAGAAAGTTTGAGCAAAAGCAGAAAAAGTATTTTCTGCATACATGTTTTTAATTAAATAGAAAATTACATGGCTGGTAAATACTATGGAGGAATATCGCTTTCCCTGAAGGAACGAAAATGGTGCAGCAGTTGATTTCTTTCCGAGAAATATGATTTCATAGAGCAGCCTTATTTTTTATGTGAAGAAGTAATACGATCCTGTTGCCGGAGAATCGTATATAAAATCACTTTGTAATGCTGTTTAACTATTACATTTAACTTGATTATCGGAAAAATATTAAAAACTAAAATTTTTTGGTTAGCCTTTGCAGGATTACAAGATCAGGCAAGGTAAAAACTTTATATGGATCTGCAAGCATTTAGTTTGAAAGTTTTAGGGCAGCCAGCATGTGTTATGTTACCATGTTTAAAATATTCGGTATTGTTTGCGAAAAAATTTTCTAAGCGAGTAAAAATGCGATTTTACTATTTTCTCGCTGCTAAACTTCCGGCGAGCAAACCAATGATCAAACCAAGAAGCAATCCAAGTCTTACATTTTTTATAAGAATGCCAATAGCAACGCCAAGTATTACAAGAAATAAAATGCTCACTTTTCTTCTTTGAGTTTTTTGGTCTCCTGCCATGCTATTTATTTTTAGGAAGAGCAATTAAATTCGCCATAAGCCTGTATGCGCCCGGAATACCGGCAGGTAACTCACGAAAAAATACTAAACCAGTGTACACAAAATTTCCTTTTCCATATTTTGTGATTATAAGACTGCCATCAGTTTCCGGCTCGTTTGGATCATGCATGCCAAGCGGCGCTTCATAATGCGCTGAATCGATCTGGTCTGCCTGGTAAATGCTTCGCTCCTGTATCCATCCTTCAAAGTCATGTGAAGAGATTTTGTTGGGAGAGTTAAGTGCAATATGATTTGGTATAAGAACATGCACGTCCGCATTCTCATCTGTAACCCTTGTGCGGTTTATTGCAAAATCATAAGGACCAATTTTCATTTTTGTTTGTTGAAATCCAATTGTATTGTACTGCACAATATAATTACCACCGTTTTGTATATAACGCATCAAAACTTCGTATTTGCTGTTCATCCAGGCATTTACATTATATGCACGAACGCCCGCAATTACTGCATCAAATTGTTTAAGATTTTCATCGGTAATGTTGTTGGGATGCAAGAACGTTACGTTGTAACCCATCTGCTGCAATGCCTGAGGCACTTTATCCCCTGCACCGATGATATACCCAATATTTTTGCCTTTTGTGATTACATTAATTTTTTCTGCCTTTGCTTCCAGTGGCGTGTAATAAATTATGGCCGGAATGTGTTCGTAAGAAATGGCATGTTCATCCATTAAAGGTTGTGTGTGGAGTACATTTTGATCGTCAATAATTTTATTAATGGCAATGCCGATCTCCGTATTCCCTGAAGATGTATTTGTTGTAATGTTTGCTTTTACATCTCGTGATTCATCCTTTTTTATAGGATCGCCGATAATACCGCCATTTATTTTCCAATCCTCACCCGAAGTCATGTGCATGCTTACATCATTGAAACTTTTTCTTGTATGTAATTCAAGTTGTACCTGTTTTTCCTTTGCACCATCAAGTACATACAACGGTTCATCAAATTCGCCGGTAATTGCAGGCACTACCCGCAGGGGTTGGTACACTTCGCCCTTTACCGGATCAGTCGTTTTGTATTGGACAGGACGATCAAAAGTGAAGTCACTATTATTAATTGAGAATGTAAATACAGCTTTATATGCGGGATCATTCTCTGCTTTGCCAATAAGCTGCTGATCGTTTACATCAAAACTACCCGACTGC
>DATBFI010000163.1:0-10716 GCA_036558585.1 Chitinophagaceae bacterium | reverse complement strand
CCTTGATAACAATGAAAATATTTTAATATTTGGCGATTATGATGTTGATGGTACAACGGCAGTTGCTATCATGTATATGTTTCTAAAAAACATTTATCCCCGGGTAGAATTTTATATTCCTCATCGCTATAAAGAAGGGTATGGAATTTCAAAAGCAGGTATTGATTATGCAAAAGCAAATGATTTTTCTTTAATTATTTCCTTGGATTGCGGCATTAAATCTATAGAGCTTATAGCTTACGCAAAATCACTCAATATAGATTTTATTGTATGTGATCACCATTTGCCTGATCACGAGCTTCCACCGGCTGTAGCTATTTTAAACCCCAAACAACCAGATTGTTCCTATCCTTATAAAGAATTATGTGGATGTGGCGTGGGATTTAAACTAATACAAGCTTTAACTGAAACATGGCAACAGCCTGTGTCTTTTTATCTCGAATTTCTTGATCTTGTAGCTACTGCTATAGCCGCGGATATAGTTCCGATTACAGGTGAAAACAGGGTGCTTACCTACTATGGATTAAAGAAGGTAAATGTAAACCCCTGTATGGGCATAAGAGCTTTGCTCTATCTGGCTGGTTTGCAAAATGAGGTACACATCAATAATCTCGTATTTATAGTGGCGCCAAGGATCAATGCTGCCGGTAGAATGGATGATGCACGAAAAGCTGTACAATTATTTATTGAAAATGACTTTCAAAAAGCATTATATTTTGCCGAAATGTTGCACAATGATAATACAGACCGCAAGGAAGCCGATGTTAGTATTACTGAAGAAGCCTTGTCAATTATAAGAAGCAATACCGAACTTATAAATCGTAAAACCACTGTTGTTTATCGCGAACACTGGCACAAAGGTGTTGTAGGTATTGTGGCATCAAGATTAATTGAAAATTATTTCAGGCCAACAATTGTACTTACCAAAAGCGGGGATATTGTTGCCGGAAGCGCCAGAAGTGTACCTGGTTTTAATTTGTATGAAGCAATTCATGCTTGTAAAGAAAGCCTGCTTGGTTATGGCGGTCATTTTGCTGCAGCTGGAATGACATTGCTTGAAAATAATGTTCAGCGATTTGCTGATAAATTTGAAGAGATAGTTGTTGCAACCATTTCTCCGGATTTACTTATCCCGGAAATTGTTATTGATGCTGAAATTCAGTTTAAAGATATTACCAAAGGTTTTTATAATATCATTCGGCAAATGGAACCATTTGGTCCTGAAAATATGAGACCATTCTTCATCTCCCGCAATGTTTCAGACACCGGTTTTTCGCGTATCGTTAAAGAGAATCATATACGATTTGTTTTAAAACAAAATGGATATACATATACCGGTATAGGTTTCAATTTGGCAGAAAAATTCTCCATGCTTCAAAAAAAACTTCCCCTGGATATTGTATATAGTATTGATACAAACGAGTGGAACGGAGAGCAAATGCTACAGCTAAAGATTGTCGACTTTAATATAGCGGAAGCATCCTGAAAGTAATAATGTCGGAGTAATCCAGGCGGTATATTTTTATTTCGTAGAAAACACATCAACATTTCAGAGACTACTTTCTTTTTGCCTCTTCGTTATATTCACTCCGCAAAAAGAAAGTAGCAAAGAAAAGTTTAATCGTAGTATTGAAAAAAGGGTGCTTGTTTTTATTTGCAAAGAGAATGCCGAAAATTGGTGCGATAAAAAAATAAAATGAATACACAGCAGTCCCTGAAAACAGCATCCGGTGCGTATTAACCCTCATCTTTGCCAAAAAATCGCCCGCAATTATCTTTAAAAATATACAAACAATATTACTGTTCAATTTTTTAAAAGAGAGGCAAGAGTATGATGAAAATTATTTCCTGATGTTCTTACTAAAGAGATGCAGGAAGTGATCTGTTCCTTCAGATACGATGTAAAAATTATACGGTGTCTACGCGCAGTCATCGGCTTTTTAAAATAATTTAACGGAACTCTTGGTTCATTTTTTATAACAGTTTCTGCCTTGTAAATTGAATAAAGCTGAAGGGCAATGTGATAGTTGAAATAATAGCGATCCCTGCTCTTCGGGGAAACGGATAGTTGGGCTTTCATAATAATTTGTTTAGGGTTTGGTTAAAAATTTGTTTAGGATTTGATTAAATTTTATTAGGGTCGATTAAAAAGTCCTTATTAAAACCAATGAACAGTAAAGATATGGATTTAAGTTGAATAGTTTCAACTTAATTCTTTTTTAATGATGAGTGATAAAACCTTTCGGAAAATAGTTTTAATTTACTCGTTCAACCAAACCCAATATTCAACCTAAACCGAGACTTCCATGAAAAAAGAATTTTCTTTTATTACCTATGTCGGTGGTATAGCCACTCTTCCCCAATGTTGTGATTTAACAGTAGTAATCGATAATAGTTACCGTCGCATTTCCCTGAAAAAAAATGGGGTTATACATTCTCATTTGAATTTTGAAGATATTGAAGAGGTATCTCTCTATAAAAAAAATACGCTTGGCGCTATTATCAGCAATGTTTTGGCTGGCAGTACAGGTTCACCACATACAGAAGTTGAAGCAAGAAAGAGGCATGTTTCAACAATTTATATCAGTTATAAGAAAAATGGAAAAATTCGCGATTTATTATTAAAGGCAAAACGTCAAACTGCAAATTTGTATGCTTCAATTTCCTCTGCGATAGCAACTGACGAGCCGGTTAATTTTGATCGGTCAAGAACAACTATGATAAAAGAACAGCACTCTGCAAAATTTACAATTGCAGGAGTTGTTGTATGGACCATATTTGGTATTATGGCATTTGTTCTTTTAAAAAGTTGCATCAATATACATTAGAGAAATTGCCGCATGGCCGCACATTCACCATTCGAAGACTTCTCTTAAAATTTTATATAACTTGAAAAATATCGGGAGGCCATTCCATTGGGGCAGATTTCTATTTCCTACTTAACATTCCAATTTCAGTGGGTTAAAGAAACCGACCAAATGGCTGGCTTTAAATTGTGCCCCAGGCGGGACTTGAACCCGCACTCGCTTTTGCGGCGAACAGGATTTTAAGTCCTGCGTGTCTACCAATTCCACCACCAGGGCATGCTACGAATCCTTAGAAATAGTCTTAAAAAAATCCCGTCCCCGCCACTGGCGGGACGGGATTTTTTTAAGAGCGGAAGACCGGGCTCGAACCGGCCACCCCAACCTTGGCAAGGTTGTGCTCTACCAAATGAGCTACTTCCGCATATTTTATAAGAACTTATTTTGGGGATTGCAAAAATAATATTCTGCTTTTTACTACAAAATTTTTATTCTGTGAAAATTACTTGTATTTCGGAGTATACAATGTGTTATCGGGAACTTCAACATCGGGCTTACCCTTATAACGATGCTCGTACAATTCAAAACAGCCACCTACTAAGAAAGCGACAACAACAAAAACCTGCATATAAAACAGGAAGCGGGAGGAGGTTACCCAATTGTATCCGAAATCCCTTTCTTTATAACTTTCGTAGTCGTTTTCCATATATTTAAAATTGCAGTGCAAAAATAAGGGGCAACTACTAATAATTACAAGTTCTTTTTTACAATTCGTGAAAAGTGTTTTTTCTTTTTTATGAAATATGCCCAAACGATAGATCCACTATAAACACCTTGCATTATCTCCAGCGACTTTTTATTCAATGTGTTTTTATTTGTTTGTGTAAAGCCCCACTTGATTACAGAAAAATGTGCCTTAAATACTGCAATAAAAGAAGCACTATAACCGGAAAATAAACTTTTAAATGCAAATAAAATATCAAGAAAAAAACGTAACGGGAGCTTCCACCATTTTTCTTTTAATGGGAGATTTTTGCATAGCATAATGAAGTTATTTCTGAAATTGAGGAAGACCTTTCTCGCATTACCTTTCGGCAAAGTGCCGCCGCCCACATGATATACAACGGAGCCAGGGCAACACATAATTTTATAACCGGCCAATTGCATGCGCCAGCACAGATCAATTTCTTCCATGTGGGCAAAAAAGAAGGGATCAAAGCCATTCATTTCATTAAATACTGATGCTCTCACAAACATAGAAGCGCCGGTTGCCCAGAATACTTCTGCATTATCATTATATTGAGCCTTATCCTTTTCACAAACATCAAATACACGGCCACGCGAAAATGGATAACCAAGCAAATCAATCCAGCCGCCGGCTGCCCCTGCGTACTCAAAAGAATCTTTTTGATGATATGATAATATTTTTGGCTGGCAGGCTGCAATTTTTTTGTCTGTTTCCATTAAAGTTATAACAGGTTCGATCCAGTCCTCTGTAACTTCCACATCAGAATTAAGTAAAATAAAATAATCAGCTTCTACCTTTTTTAAAGCCTGATTATACCCTCCTGCAAATCCATAATTCTTATCAAGCAAAATAACTTCTACGGCAGTGAATTGCTTCAAAATAGTAACCGAATCATCGGTGGATGCATTATCCGCAACTATTACCCGTTTATTAGGGTATGCAGATGCCAATACCGCCGGTAAAAACTTCTGTAGAAAATTTTTACCGTTATAGTTAAGTATGACAATAGCAACAGATGGATAAATCAAGCAACTAATTTATTTTCAAAAATAAGACAGTGCTTCATTTTACAAGGTTTCGAAAATATTAAGTTTCGATGCTCAATATAAACACCGGCTAAAAATGTAAGAATATTATTAAATTCATTTCAAAATATTTAGTTGTGCCTAAATTGCCGGTTGAATTGTTTGTTTCAAGATACATTGCGGCATAAAAATCAGCATCAATAGTTCATTAAAGATTGAAAACTATGTTTGGCGTAACCATACTTGGTAACAATTCAGCATTACCTGCTTATGACAGGCATCCAACAGCGCAGGTACTAACACTCAATGATCAATTATTCCTTATCGACTGCGGTGAGGGAACACAAATGCAGTTAAGTAAGTACAGGATACGCCGCAGCAGGATCAATCATATTTTTATCTCTCATTTGCACGGTGATCATTATTTTGGTTTGCCTGGTTTGCTCACCAGTTTTGGATTAATGAGCCGCGAACATGATCTGCACATTCATGCCCCCGGACCATTGAAACAAATACTTGACCTGCTATTCTCAACCGGCGATACAAAATTTCCATTTACCATTCATTTCTACCCATTGCAAAAAGAGGGCGTAATTATTGATGAAGATAAATTTAGCGTTGAATGCTTCAGGGTTTATCACCGCATAGAATGCTGGGGGTTTATTATTCGTGAAAAAAAGAAGCCAAGAAAGATAGATATAGACCGAATTGTGCATTATAATATTCCTGCTGTTGACTATGAAAAATTAAAACAAGGTGAAGATTATATAGCTGAAAGTGGTGAAGTTATAAAGAATGAAGCTGTTACAGTTCCGGCTTCGCCTGCAAAAAGTTATGCCTTTTGCGGAGATACTATTTATAATGAAAATATTGTGAATAAACTCCACAACGTTACAATGCTGTATCATGAGACTACTTATCTTAAAAATCTTGAAGAGAGAGCTGCGAGCCGCTTTCATTCTACCACGACACAAGCGGCGAATATTGCATTGCTTGCCAAAGCAAAAAAATTACTGATCGGGCATTTCAGCAGCAAGTATGAGTTGCTGGAGGATTTCCTTTTTGAAACGATGGAGGTATTTCCTGATACGCAATTGGCAATAGAAGGGGCTACTTATATTTTGTAATCGTTAAACATGCAATGTGAATGTATTAAGGTTGCATGAGCCATCTGTAAAAATCAGGAAATATTTTTCGCCAGTAGCTTTCGTTATGCTGGCCTAATGGAAATATTACTTCGCGTGTCTGAATACTTTTATTGCTCTTATATAAAGCACTTTCCATTTCTTTCATATCACTTATCAAAGATTCGCTTTCTTTTGCACCGGCATAAAAGAAAAAACGATGTACACCTTTCCATGTCACTTTTTGCACATCGCTGTACAGTTGTGGTGCCAATGAAAACGCAGGCGAAAAAATTCCGGCAGCACCAAACACATCAGGGTATTTAACAACTGCGTATAAAGATATTAAAGCACCCATGCTGCTTCCTGCAGTAAAAGTATTTAGCATATCTTTTAATGTTCTGAAATGCTGATCAATAAATGGTTTCAGCGTTTTCACAAGAAAATCTACATATTGATCACCTTCTTCCTTTCCATACTTTTCATTATCGTAAGGATTATATTCTGTGAGCCTGTGCTCTCCACTATTGTCGATAGCTACAATGATACATTCCTTTCGTAGCTGTGTTTGCAAACTATCCAGGCATTCATCTATTCCCCATTCTCCAAAAGGGGCTGTTTGTTCATTAAATAAATTTTGTCCGTCATGCATGTACAATACAGGATAATATTTTCCTTTTGTAAGATTATAAGTTTTTGGAAGATAGATCCAAATTCTTCTGTAGCGGTTTAACTGCGGAATATAAAATGCCGTGTCAAGAACTTGTACCTGCGTGGTGGCTGTATTTGGTTTTGGCTTATCCGGATAATCATCATGCCACCCTGCAATCATAAAATTGAGCGATGTATCCCCATTTAACTCTACTACATGATTTGCAACGTCTTCACCTTTCGCTGTTGTTTCAACTTTTTCCCAACTCCCGCGGGTAAATTTAAATTCATACTTGCCTGCGGCCATATCTTTAAAAACAAAGACCCTTCGCGTTCCACCAAAAGGCTTCATTTTATAATTAAAATCATGCGGATTCCAATTGTTAAAATTCCCCGACACATAAATATCTTCAAGCTTTCGCGTGGAAACATCATTTACAACTAAACGCAGCGTGTATTGAGCAAACAGGAATGAATAAATAAAGCTAAAGACTGGCAACAAAAAAAATTTCTTCATGAGGTGAAAATACAAAAGTTAATAAACGAGAAATTTTATAATTAAGGGATTGACTTTTTATAAGCCAGGCTGCCGAATATACATAATGCTTTCATTGCCTGCCGGAACAGATGGGCGTAGCACTCTTGTGCAATTTCTAATTCTGATAAACGAATTCACTGGAAAAAATTTGAAGCAGAGATGGCAATAATATATTAAGAGGTGATAGCCATTTGTTGATGCATATAATCCCTGACACGGTTATACAGTCCCTCATTCAAAGGAACTAACGGCAAACGAAGATAATTTTTAATTAATCCCATTTCTGCCATAAACGCTTTTACTCCGGCGGGATTGTTTTCAGCAAACATTAATTCATATGCTTCTATTAATTTATCGTTGATGATCTTAGCTTTTGCAAAATCACCTTTTAAACAAAGGCGTATCATCTTTGAAAATTCTTCCGGGTAAGCATTGGCAGCAACGCTTATTACACCTTCCATTCCGCAGGCAATCAACGGCAAAGCCAGCGCGTCATCGCCACTTACTACAAGAAAACCTGCAGGTTTGTCCCGCAGAATTTGCATGCATTGGGCAATATCTCCGCTTGCCTCTTTTATGCCGGCGATATTTTCAACTTCGTTTGCTAAACGTATCGTTGTTGAAGCATTTATGTTTCGTCCTGTTCTTCCGGGAACATTATATAAAACAACCGGCTTTGGTGATGCGTGCGCCAAAGTTTTATAATGCTGGTATAAGCCCTCCTGCGATGGTTTACTGTAATAAGGTGAAGCACTTAAAATAGCAACGGCATTTTCCAAGGGAAATGCTTGGAGATCATACAACAGCTCTTTTGTATTGTTACCTCCAATCCCTACAATAACAGGCACGCGGTTATCGACTATTTTATAAGTAAGCTTTATTAAATCGATCTTTTCAAATTTATCCAGCGTAGGTGTTTCTCCTGTTGTGCCTAAAACAATAACGTATTCTGCATTCCCATCAATAACATGATTGATCACTTTTTCCAAAGCATCAAAATCAATATCACCGTTCGACGTGAATGGTGTTATAAGTGCTACACCAGTTCCCCGTAATTTATTTTGAAGAGACATTTTAATTTGTTTTTGCATTTACGATTTCAGATTTTGCCCGATATTGTTGCGTTAATACACTTTCTGTTGAGGTCAATTATGGCGTACAAGAGCCCGCCTTAGGCGGAACAGAAGTTTCATAGTAGCAATTTAGCCAGGCTCATAAAACTAACTTTCATTTTTTACTGTATCCGCTTCATCCCAGAAACCCATTTTACTAAATTTATCTATGCGGTATTGCATATGTTCCTCTGCAGGTACTTTTTTTACTTCTTCAAGTGCATCAAGAATATATTTCTTAAGGATAGCGGCGGCTTCATTATAATCCCAGTGTGCTCCTCCCACAGGCTCAGGAACAATTTCATCAACTAACCCAAAACCCTTCATATCATTTGCTGTAAGGCGCAACTGCTCTGCAGCGACAATTTTCTTATCCCAACTTCGCCAAAGAATAGCGCTGCAATTTTCAGGCGAGATAACAGTGTACCAGGTATTTTCCATCATCAATATTTTATCGCCAACACCTATTCCCAGTGCACCGCCACTTGCTCCTTCGCCAATAATAACACAAATTACAGGCACCTTCAGGCGTATCATTTCATAAATATTACGGGCAATAGCTTCGCCCTGGCCGCGTTCCTCCGCTTCTTCACCAGGAAAAGCTCCGGGTGTGTCAATCAAAGTGATAACGGGTTTATTAAATTTTTCAGCCAGCTTCATTAAGCGGAGGGCTTTGCGATATCCCTCGGGATTAGCCATGCCAAAATTTCTGAGTTGACGCATTTTTGTATTGCTGCCTTTTTGCTGACCAACAAACATAACTGTTTGACCATCTAATTCTGCAAAACCGCCAACCATTGCTTTGTCATCCTTCACATTCCGATCTCCAAATAATTCGACAAAATTGGTTGCCATTTTCTCAATATACTTTAACGTATAGGGCCTGTCCGGATGTCGGCTTAACTGTACTCTTTGCCAGGGAGTAAGATGTTCAGTAATTTCTTTTCGTTTTTCAATGATAGATTGCTCCAATTGCTGAATGATAGCTTTATAGTTGACCTTTGCATTTTTTTCAGCTAATTTTTTATTTTCTTCTATCTGCTCGTATAATTCTTTAATCGGTTGTTCGAAGTCTAAAAATTGTCTATTGGGATACTGCGGCATATGTGAATATAAAATGCTGAAGGTAAAATTACAGTTTCAAATTTTTTGAAGAAAAGTTTTGTTTGAAAAATCTGATAAGCCTTATATTTGCCGTTCTGAGAAAGAAGGGAGAAGAGCTTTAATTATGTGATGTGAATTGGAAATTTATAGGTGAGATTGATCTCTGAAAATAGGATTATTTATTAAAACCGCCCCTTGAATTCAATTAGCTATTAAAATAAATTGGATCGGTAGTTCAGTTGGTTAGAATGCCGCCCTGTCACGGCGGAGGTCGCGGGTTCGAGTCCCGTCCGGTCCGCTCAGATTTCTCTAAACCCGCAGTATGTGCGGTTTTTTCTTTTTATTCCATAAAAAAGCATCTCAATCATTAATCTTGCCTTATTCTACTTGAGTGAATAACGAGTTAAAGTTACAATTTGCGTTAGCCCGGGTATATCGGGAGGTAATCGTTCAGAAATATTTTCAATAGTTATTTTGGAACCTCTCATGAACAAATTGCTGTCAGATCTAATTGATGCAAGCCTTGGGTTTATTCGTGCTGGTGCTCTTGATAAAAAGGTAGTTATCGGTGCTACTGTTCCTACTGTGTTATTATCAAGAACAGAACAGTTGCGCCTTTGACTGCACCCAGTAAACCTGCGCCAATAACAATGTTTGCAAAACAAGATCTGAAAACATTAAAATGAAACAAGACAAACAATATGATGTGATAATCGTTGGAGGTAGCTATGCCGGACTTGCAGCGGGAATGGCTTTAGGGAGAGCACTAAGGAAGGTATTAATTGTTGATGGAGGAAATCCCTGTAATAAACAAACACCACATTCACACAACTTCCTCACCAATGACGGAAAGACACCAAAAGCAATTGCGAGCCTTGCTAAGAAGCAGGTCAGGATGTATGGATCGGTAAGTTTTCTTGATGCTATAGTAACGGCTGGCAGTAGTACCCAAAACGGCTTTAAAATAGAAATAAAATCGGGCGAAACATTTACAGCAAAGAAACTGGTCTTCGCTACAGGCATTAAGGACATTATACCTGATATACCAGGTTTTGCAGAATGTTGGGGAATAAGTGTGCTTCATTGTCCATATTGTCATGGCTACGAGGTACGTCATCAAAAGACCGGTATTCTTGCAAATGGCGATGCAGGGTTCGATTTATCATCTCTGATTTCAAATTGGACAGGTGATTTAACGCTTTACACCAATGGAAAATCAACTTTGGTCAGACAACAAGTGAACAAGCTTTTAAAGCACAAGATCAACATAGCAGAAACAGAAATAGAGCGCCTTGAACATACAAACGGCTATATCAAAAACATCATCTTCAAAGACGGAAGAAAAGCATCTGTAAAAGCGCTGTATGCCCGACTTCCATTTATACAGCACTCATTTATCCCCCGGGAATTAGGATGTGAAATAACCGCTGAAGGTTATATAAAAATTGATGAGGCACAAAGAACCACAATGCATGGCATATATGCCTGTGGAGATAATACTTCCCGTATGCGTACCGTTGCAAATGCAGTTTCTATGGGTACTACAACAGGTCTAATGCTAAACAGAGAGCTTATCGAACAAGAGTTTTAATGTAAATCACAGCAAGAGT
>DATBFI010000162.1:0-3537 GCA_036558585.1 Chitinophagaceae bacterium | reverse complement strand
AGGAATGGTGGTTAGCTGCTGGTATGGAGGTAAAGCACTAAAAACATGCACTCTCATATTATATCCATCGGCAACCCACACCTCCTTTTCATCCGGTGTGAGGCCAATGCCATGGCTGGGATTGCCATGTCTGCGTACCGGTCCTGTATTCCAGCCTTCTACTTCAATTCGGTTAAGTTTTTTTCCCGTCTTAAGGTCTCCAACTTCAAAGCCAAGCAGGCTGTCAACTGTTGCATAAACAAGTGTCTCTTTGCCGTTAATAGTAAATGGCCGAACAAAATTTCCAAAGGGGCCAATTTTATTTACCAGTGAATTTGTTTTTGCATCTGCTATGTAAAGCCAGGGCGATGCTATGTCATCCAGGTAAACGAGAGCACCCGCAGGGCCATAAATCGTGTTATGTGCCCTTTTAAAAACTTCTATCTTTTTAATGATATTGCCTGTAGAGCAATCCACCACGTTCCAAAACTTATTTTCCAAAGAAGGCAGGTACATGGTTTTGCCATCAGGTGAAATGGACATACGGTCGCAGCCACCTTCAAAAGATTTTTCCCAAACAACTTTTTCTGTCGTAAGATCAATGCGTTGAAGTGATTCAAGCGTGCTTATATAAATACTATTTAGGGGAAGGCTAACGGCAATGCCTTTAACATTTGAAGGGGTTTTATCAGGATGAAAACCTTTGGTCTCAATGCGCTTAACAAATCGGTGATTATTATCAATATCAAAAACCAAAATTCCGTGGCCACCGTAACCAAGATAATCCCTGATACCAGGCACTGCTACATACAAATATCGTTTTATATCAGCGGCTTTAACGGTCGTAGCATGATTATGCGGAGCAGGCTTGTTTGCCGACGCAAACAGTATAATTAAACCAAAAAGTTTCAAAATAAAAATGCCACGTTTTGATTTCATGACATGCAATTTAAACTTTTTTGCAGTCAACTGTTTTGCAGCTATCGATCGTTGGTTCACTATCGTTCTATAATTATTTTCTGCGCAGCACCCGTGCTGTTATTCCTTAAATAATATAAACCTGCGGCCATGCCAGAAATATTAATGCTGCCTTCTCTATTAATACTTGTGGTTAGTAATATTTTGCCGGATTGATCGGATAGAGAAAATAATGCATTACCATTTATTCGTACATGCAATATATTTTTTGCAGGATTGGGATAAACAAGGAAAAATTTCGTTTTATCATTTTGCTGCATTAGGTTTTCAGAGAAGGCGGAAGCAGATTCTGCAAAGTCATCGGAAACCGTGTAGTGAATTGTATCGCTGCGGAGAGTTAGCCCGGTGGCAACTGAGTTGGTAACCCGTGCAAGGTATATACCGTTTTGTAAAGGGTGAAAAACAGAATCTCCGGAGATAGTGGCAACAAGTATTTTGCTTGTTTTTGTAACCCTTATCCATCTATACGTATTGTTCTTTAAGGTGCCGCCTGCTGAAACGGATATAGTGTTACCATTTTGCTGAACAGGAATAAGTGCCTGGTGATCGTAGACGGCAGGAAGTTTTCGGGCAACCATTTCCATCCCGTCAAACGTAAAATGGTTATATGACAGATTTACTTCAATTGAGGATGCAAAATTAGCAAAGGAGGAGGGGATCTTGCCGCTTAGTTTATTATGGCTTAAGTTAAGGATATGGATGTTTCCACCCCCGACATTACTGATCGAAAAAGGGATGCTGCCACTGAGCTGGTTATTATCTAAATACATATTTTCGATCTTCAAAAGATGGCCAAGTGAAGAGGGAATATTGCCTGTCAACTGGTTATTGCTTAAAAATAGATTTCCAAGATTTACAAGATTGCCAAGAGATGCAGGAATACTGCCGTTCAATTTATTATTAGACAGGTCCAGATAATAAATGTTTTTAGCACCTCCAAGTAAAGAGGGAATACTGTTTAACTGGTTATAAGATAGATCCAACCACCCAAGATTTTTACAGTTTCCAATTGAAGAAGGGATGCTGCCACCTAATTGATTAGAAGAAGCATCCAGATATTGAAGATTTTGAAGATTTCCAATAGAGTTGGGAAGCCTGCTTAACTGATTATGATGCAACGCCAGGTATGAAAGATTTTTAAGATTCCCCATTGAAGAGGGAATGCTCCCGCTTAATTCATTCTCATTGATTCTAAGGTCATCAACATTTACAAGGTTACCAATAGAAGAAGGAATACTGCCCTTTAACTGATTTAAACCTAAATATAAAAAGGTGAGTTTTACAAGATTGCCGATAGAGGACGAAATAGTTCCGTTTAAATTATTTACATTCAGATTTAATCCCGTTACCCTGTTGCCAGTCACAATTATTCCATACCAGGTTCTTAAGGGCTGTTTGGTTAACCAGTTGGTATGGTCAACCCAGTTTGAACCATCAGTACTATTGTATAGATCAACAAGAGCTAATGAATCCTGTTTATTTACAGCTTGTGCATAAACAGTAATGAATGCGTTTGTAAAAAGAACAGAGACTAAACATAAAAGAGTGGATTTCGTTTTCATAAACCAGGTTTTGGAGTGAGAAAATGTAAGAAGTGCAGCACGGGAATAAACAGGAACAAGTTAAAATAATACTTTGGGTTCTTTTACTACATAATCATGTGGAGAATTTGATTTATATAAAGTCATAAAGATTGCTATTCTCAAAATTTTATTTTTGGAAATATGAATATTCCACTATTACTTTTGCACCCCGGCCAGCCCGCCGGCGAGTTCTTTAAAAACTTATCAAGAAAGGCAGAGGGATTTGGCCCGATGAAGCCTTGGCAACCCTTACAAGCTACTCACTTGTAAGAAGGTGCCAACTCCAGCTGTTCCGCCGGAAGCGGAATGGAGAGATAAGTCAGAGTGTAGTTTGATAAAAAACGCCGCAAAATATGTTCAAGCTCATCTGACTAATCATGAGCTTAATTACTGTCCCCTCTGTATTTCTTGCATCTGTGTTCAAACAGGTATCCTGTAAAAAACAATAGTTCGATAGTTAAATAGTAATAGATGGTCAACAGCTTTAACAGCTTTTCTACCTTATTCGTAAAGAGTCGTATTAAAATTCCTATTAATTTAGTAGGAATTTATTTCATTATGTATAAACTCACATTAAATAATACTATTCCTGTCCCTCTGTTTTTACTTTTGAAACCAATTTAATTAGTAACAATCAAAAAAAACATCATGAGCAAATTACATTTCGAAACCCTTCAGCTACATGCAGGTCAACAAATTGACCCTACAACAAAAGCACGCGCCGTACCGATCTATCAAACCACTTCTTATGCGTTTAATAACTCGGAACATGCTGCCAATCTTTTTGGTTTGCGTGAGTTTGGAAATATCTACACACGCATCATGAATCCCACGACCGATGTGTTTGAACAGCGTATGGCAGCGCTTGAAGGCGGAGTTGCCGCGCTAGCAACGAGCAGCGGGCAGGCATCACAGTTTCTTTCACTGAACAATATTATGCAGGCAGCCGATAATTTTATTTCCACATCTTATTTATACGGCGGTACTTATAACCAGT
>DATBFI010000161.1:0-8816 GCA_036558585.1 Chitinophagaceae bacterium | reverse complement strand
CATCTTTATGTTCTTTTGCTTCTATGTCTTCTTTTTCGGATTGGCTTACTGAATCTATATCTTCCTCAGTGCGTTGAAAATCTCTTGCAGTGGGGTTATATCCCTTCATTGGATTTTCTGATTTTTGTTTATCATTTTTTTGAGTGTCTTTCATAATAGTCATATTTAAATTTACCATTAAAATATTGCCGCAAGTTTCAGGCCATGTAGTTTAAGAACATAATTAATTTTTGTACCGGCAACAGGTTATAATCGCATCGCCGGTATATTACTCACTTTCCATGCTGAACTCCATCTAATAATAATGATTATGAGATGGAACAATAAATATAAGAAGGACCCGACATACACGCTGGTTCATCCGGGCGGGCAACAACAGTTTAATAACAGTGCAACAGCCCGCCAAATCATAAAACTTATTTATGCTTCATGAGCTTTTGGATTTCAACAACATTCATTAACATCCCCTTGAAAGCGGCACTGCTGTGAACTTTGTACCTTTGCGGCCGTTATTGAACCATGAAACAATTCAATGTTCCAAATATTTACCGCAGCTCACTGATAAGCGCCGTAAAAAACAAACGCCGGCAGGAAGATAAGCTTAAAAAGGATTTTTCGCCAACCTTGCTGGACTTTGGTCCGATACAAATTTCTCTTGCCCGCCATTTTGGTTTTTGCTATGGTGTAGAGAACGCAATTGAAATTGCATTCAAAACAATCGAAGAAAATAAAGGGAAAAGAATTTTTTTGCTGAGCGAAATGATCCATAACGCGCAGGTAAATGCTGATCTTACCGATCGGGGCGTTCAATTTCTGCAGAACACCTACGGAACACAACTTGTGCCATTTGATGAGCTAACAAATAATGATGTAGCGGTGATCCCAGCTTTTGGAACTACATTGGAGATTGAAAATTTATTGAAAGAAAAAGGTATTGAAGTAGAAAAATATAACACTACCTGCCCGTTTGTTGAAAAGGTTTGGAACCGAAGCGAACAAATCGCGCAAAAGGGTTACAGTATCGTGGTTCACGGAAAACCCAAACATGAGGAAACAAGGGCAACATTTTCACATGCTTCATCGCACACGGCAACGGTTGTGGTGAATGACATGAAAGAGGCGATCGAATTGGCTAAATATATAACAGGAGAAAAACCTTCAGAACAATTCTACACCGAATTTAAAAACAGGCATTCACAAGGCTTTGACGTGGCAAAAGACCTGCAACGTATTGGCGTGGTAAATCAAACCACGCAGCTTGCATCAGACACACAGGCAATCGCTGAATACCTGAAATCGGTAATGATTCAGCATTACAATTTAAATGAATCAACTATCAGTGAACGGTTTGCCGACACAAGAGATACCCTATGCTATGCGACAAACGATAATCAAACTGCTGTTACAGGCATGCTGGAAACCAAAGCCGATCTTGCGATTGTTGTAGGCGGTTATAACAGCAGCAACACCTCTCATCTTGTTGAATTATGCGAAGAAAAGTTATCCACTTATTTTATAAATTCTGCAGATAAATTAATTTCTGATAAAGACATTTTGCATTGCAACTGGCGCACAAAGGAAGAAAAAATAACTTCGGATTATTTACCGCACAAACAACCGGTAAAAATTTTATTAACCAGTGGCGCAAGCTGTCCTGATGCGGTGGTGGAAGAGGTAATCACTAAGCTAATCGGTTTTTATAAAGCAGAAGATAGATTACAAACCATTACTGAATTTTTCCTCCAATATTAGCTTTTCAACAATTGTTTGCCCCGGACGATCAATTTATATCCTTGTCTTTTTAAAGAAATATTTTGTCTGAATATGCTCTCTTCATGCCTGCGTTTTCGGTAAGCTGCAAATACATCTTTATGCGTTAATGCTCCGACAACTTTTTTCTTATTACTCCTGTTAACAACGGGCAGGTAATCCACATTAAAGCGATCCATCAAATCAACAGCAAAACTTAACTGGCTGTCATTATACACATAAATATTTTTTCCACTGATGAAATCTGCAATAGTGGTATTTGACGGCAAAGCTGATTGTTGTACATGGTTTAGTTGCACTGTACCAATAAGGTTTTCATTCTTATCCACTACAGCTATGGCTTTTAACAGGTTTTCTCCTGATGATTCCCCGATCCATTTCTTCACTTCCTCCAAAGTATTTTCGGCGCTTAATATTTCAATATCCTCTTCCATAACTGCCTGCACAGTCACTCTTTGCAAAATATCCGGTTCATAAGCATCCGGAGTAAACACACCGCGGCGTTTAATTTTTTCTGTCATTATGGTGCCGTGCTTCATTAAAAAGAAAGAGACAAAATATGATGCTATGCAGGCACCTAATAATGGTAGTAAGCCATGTGACTGCGTAGTAGTTTCAAAAGCGAATACGATAGAAGTTAATAAGGCTCTTGAAGCCCCGGCAAACATTGCCGCCATCCCAATCAATGCACAGGTTGGAAGATTAATATCTGTGGAAGGGAAAATATTTTGTACCAGCATTCCAAACAGCACGCCAAATGCCCCTCCGATCGTTAATAAAGGCGCTAAAGTTCCTCCTGATGTTCCGCTGCCCAAAGAAATAGCCCAGGACAGAAATTTTAAAAGACATAATTCTAATACCAGATTAATAGTGAGCCGGCCCGATAACAGGGAAGAAATATTATCATATCCTACACCCAATGTGTATGGTGCAAAATAACCAATAATACCAACGGCTACAGCACCGATTGCAGGCCACCACATCCAGTGTACAGGCAGTTTTTCAAAAATATCCTCGATAAGATAAATGCTTTTTGATACGAATGCAGCGATCACTCCCAATATACTTCCCAATACGATATATGTAACCAATGCCTGCGTGGTAGGTTCAGGTATATTCGGCATTGCAAACACCGCCTCAGTACCGAATAATGCAAAGTGCATCCCGGTGCCTGTGACGCAGGCCAACGCAACAGGTATAATGGAACGCGGCGAAAATTCAAATAACAACAATTCAATTGCCAACAGTACTGCTGCGATGGGCGTTCCAAAGATGGCAGACATTCCAGCAGTGGCTCCCGCCGTTAACATTACTTTTCTTTCACTTGCAGTTATGTGCATTATTTGTCCTGCAACAGAGCCTAATGCACCACCTGTGGCTATGATGGGCCCCTCGGCGCCAAACGGTCCACCGGTACCGATTGATATGGCTGAGGAAATTGGTTTTAAAAATGTGACCACCGGTTTGATCTTGCTTTCATTTGTCAGCACCTGTTCCATTGCTTCGGGTATGCCATGGCCACGAATAGCAGCAGACCCAAATCTTGCCATAATGCCAACGATCAATCCGCCAATAACGGGTATAATAATTACCAGTAATCCAAGATGATTGTCGGCCGGGCTGACATTTGCAAAGGAAAATTTTCCGTAAAAGGAAATATTGGTGAAGAAATTAATCAGCAAGACAAGAAACTTTGCTATACCGCCAATAATGATCGCATTTATAATTGCCTGGATGCTTAAATAAAAAACCCTTTTATCAACAATTTCCTTTTTTGATTCCAATGCATCTACCTGGGATGTGGTATCAAGCGAAACCGAAACAGGAATAGCATCTGATCTTTTAGCGTCTTTTCCAGGCTGCATAGGCTGTAGATTTAATAAAAAACAGGTAGAAATTAAATTATGAGAAGTGCAAAGTTATAAGGTGATGTCCAAAACGCAACAGCAAAAGCCATGCATTTAATATTGCAGCATGATTTACATATCAATAAACAAAGCTTTTAGTTCGGGAGTGGGAACCCAGCATGCATCTTTTTTTCCAAACCACTTATAACGGTTGCGCGCAATAAGATTGTACACTGCATTACGAAGAAAAGGCGGTATAATTATAAAGGCATAGAGCAAAGGCCATAAACCATTTAATTTTTTTGCCACACGCAGAGCGCCTGTTGATCTTGTAAAGATTTTTTCATTCTCGAATAAAATAAAAGAATTCATTGCTTCCCCCGGGGAAATTTTAAACTCTTTAATTATTTTTTGTCCAAACCCGCTTTGTAAAGAGGCAAAATGAAACTGGTGTTTTGGATCATGTTTGATTATGAACTGGACAGCTCCGCTGCATAAATTACATACTCCATCGAAGAGAATTACAGGGTGTGACCTTTCATGTAACATAAACGAAATTCAAATAAGGAATTCTTTTGAATATGTCATCCCGGAAAACAAAGGAACATTTTTTACAACTGCAGTCGCTTGCGATTACAGAATCCGGCACTTTTAAGCCATAACTTTTGCGAATTGCAATGGCATTTTCACGGATCTCAGGAAAAATATTTACTATAAAGCATTCAGATAAAAAGGAGTCAAGCAAGCTATATTCATCAGGATTTAGTTCGGCCAGGATAATAATTCAATTTCTATTATAATAGAAACCACAGAAATTTTACCACTAATAATATTTTTACACGTTTCGTCGCCATTGAAAGCCCTGATCACAATATTGGTATCAATAGCTATAGTTTGTATCATCTCTCATTCTTCTTTGCGTTTCAATTATATCTCCATTCCACTTTATCTTACCAAAATATTTTGACATATCAATAGGCTTTTTATTGAGCTCATCAGGAAAATTTGAACCTGGAAGCTTTTTTAATAATTCATCAATTTCTTTCCCGCTCATTTCTTTTGTTATTGTAATTGTCATACCCTCTGTTTTATGCAATATACAAAAATCACTTTTTTTGTTTTTGAAGGCATGAATATAAAGCGTTTGTTTTAACAAATAAAGAAAATAGGAGATGGGCTTACCCCATGTTATGAAACACTTTACTCACATCATCATCCTGTTCCAAACGTTCAATTAATTTACTTACATCTTCTGCCTGTGCGTCATTTACGGGAACGGTTGCAACAGGTATCCATTCTACTTCAGCACTAACGGGAGTAATGCCTTTATCTTCCAGCGCTTTCTGCATTTTTCCAAAATCATTAAAGGCACAACGCAATACAACAATAGTATTGCCATTATCATCGGAGCTTTCACCCATTTCTTCCAAACCAAAATCAATCAATTCAAATTCCAGTTCATCGATGTTTAAGCCCTGGGGTTTTAATTTAAATACACCCATTTTTTTAAACTGGAAACTCACACTGCCACTGTTACCTAAAGCACCTCCTCCTTTATTAAAATAGCTTTTCACATTTGCTACTGTTCTTACATGATTATCTGTTGCCGTTTCCACCAGTATAGCCACCCCGTGCGGTCCATAACCTTCATATAAAATCTCTTCATAGTTTTCCATTTCCTTACCCAATGCGCGTTTGATCGCAGCTTCAATACGATCCTTGGGCATATTTACACTCTTCGCATTTTGTATGCAGCGACGTAATGCAGGATTTGTCGCAGGATCAGGGCCACCGGCTTTAACAGCAATAGCAATTTCTTTTCCTATACGTGTAAACTGCTTGGCCATCCTGTCCCAGCGGGCAAACATGGTAGCTTTTCGAACTTCAAAAATTCTTCCCATGAGATATAATTAACATTATAGTTTATAGTTTTTTTTGACCAGCTTTGACAATTTCTGTCACCGCCTGTTACCCGTACCGAACGTTTAATCACTTACTGCCGGCTCTAAAAATTTTCTTCTTTAAGCGGGTGCAAAATTAGGAGATGGCTGCATGCTAACAAAACCTGTGGCAATTGATACAAAATAAAATAGCCGCACATAAGTGCAGCTATATTGATATTGTTTTTGCAATTTATTTCTTTGCTACCCTTCTTCCAAAAATTACAATATGCAGTGCAGCAAAAATTAAAGAAAAATAAAATAAGTTGGTATCTGAATTGTCTAAGCTATGATGTATAAAAGCAACTATGGCAAGCAAAATAGACAAAGATATTCCTGTTAATCCGCCTATACGGTTACCTTGTGATACTGTCAAAGGCATATTACCGGATAAACTGCTTTTGTACATGCCATATCCGAGATAGATGTCCAATCCGATCATCATCCAAACTATCAGTCGAATCCAGGTATCCAGCGGCAAAAACACCATCATGAACAAACAGGTAAAAATGCCGAGCACCGGAACTAAAGGGACCAAAGGTGTTTTAAAAGCGCGTGGAGCATCAGGATTTGTCTTTCTCAATACCATAACACCTATGCAAACAAGAATAAATGCAAAGAGTGTTCCTATGCTTGTCATTTCTCCCACTACTCTTGCAGGAACAAAGGCGGCAAACAAACTTACAAACACCATAAACAAAAGGTTGGACCTCGCCGGCGTTCTGAACCTGGGGTGCACTCTTGAAAAAACCGGGGGCAGTAAACCATCTTTACTCATCGAAAAAAATACACGGCTTTGTCCTAACAACATTACCAGTATCACAGATGAATAACCTGCTAAAATTGCAAGGACAATAGCTTTGTTTAGCCAGGGATAATCAGGAACAATAGTACCTCTTGCGTCGGGTTTACCCATATGATCAATTGCAACCGCAACCGGCGCTATACCTTCCTGTCCTTTGAAACTTGTATAATGGGTTACACCGGTCATAACATGCGCAAACAAAATATAGAGTATGGTACAAATAAGAAGTGAGCCAAGAATACCGATCGGCATATCTCTCTTTGGATTCTTGGCCTCCTGCGCGGCGGTACTTACTGCGTCAAACCCTATGTAAGCGAAAAATACAATAGCGGCTGCTCTTATGATACCGCTGAAACCAAACTCGCCAAAAGTACCTGTGTTCGGGGGAATGTAAGGAGTGTAATTTGCATCATTTATATAATGCCAGCCAAGGAAAATAAAAATGAGTACTACAGATACCTTAAGTGCTACAATGATCGCATTTACGGTGGCCGATTCCTGCGTTCCTTTTATCAGTAAAAGACTCATGCAGACGACAATAAAAACAGCTGGCAAATTTATAACGCCGCCATCCCAGGGACCTCCGGTAACAGCAGGATCGAGATGCAGGTCAAAATACCCGAGGAACTTAACAAGATACCTGCTCCAGCTTATACTTACTGTAGCCGCTCCCACCGCATATTCCAAAACAAGGTCCCAGCCTATTATCCACGCAATAAACTCACCCATTGTTGCATAGGAGTATGTATACGCACTTCCTGCTACGGGTATCATTGAAGCAAATTCCGCATAACATAAGCCTGCAAATGCACATCCCAATCCCGCCACTATAAAAGAAAGAGTAATTGCCGGACCCGCCTGGTTTGCAGCAGCACCTCCCGTAATGGAAAACAAACCGGCGCCAATAATAGCTCCTATACCCAATGCTACCAGACCCGCCGCACCCAAGGTTTTTTTCAACGTATGACTTCCTGTTGCCTGCGCCTCTGATAGCAATCCCGCTAAAGGTTTTTTGACAAATAAACTCATATAATTAGTTGAGTTAAAAAGATTATAACTGGAAAAATAAGAATTTCTTTTTGTTCATATTTAAATCTTTTACGAAAGGATATGCTCGTTGGTTTTGTAGTTTAAATATTATATTGCGCAATCATCATTTCATGCATGAAAGTTTCCAGCAGATTAACATTTTATATTTTCCTTGCTATGTTTTTCGGTGCATTGGTTGGATACATAGTGCATATAACCTCTGGCAATGACTTTATTAAATCCTTTTCAGACAATATAAAGCTGCTTACCACTATCTTTCTGCGGCTTGTGCAAATGCTGATTGCACCGCTTGTGTTTTCTACTCTTGTTGTAGGTATTGCAAAATTGGGCGATCTGAAAACTGTTGGTCGCGTGGGCGGTAAAGCTTTACTGTGGTTTATTTCCGCTTCCCTCGTTAGTTTGTTGCTCGGTATGTTACTGGTAAATATTCTAAAGCCGGGAGCAGGGTTACATTTCAGCAATCCTAATGCTGCGAATGTGAACGATATTGCGGGCAAAACCCAAACATTCACTTTGCAAAATTTTGTAGAGCATGTGTTTCCGAGAAGTTTACTGGAAGCAATGGCCAATAACGAAATTTTACAGATCGTTGTTTTTTCAATATTCTTTGGTATTGCTACAACCGCGTTGAGCGATTATGGAAAGATAATTGTAAAAGCACTGGAAGCTGTGTCCCACGTAATATTGAAAATGGTTGATTATGTAATGAAGTTCGCACCTTTTGGTGTATTTGGGGCCCTCGCCGCAGTAATTGCAACCAACGGGCTTTCTATATTTTCTTTTTATTTGCGATACTTCTGCTTTTTTGTTCTTGGCATTGCTGCGCTTTGGATAGTACTTCTTATTGTTGGTTATATTATCCTTGGAAAACGGCTTCCTGATTTATTAAAATATATTGTACAACCGTTAATTATTGCATTCAGCACTACAAGCAGCGAAGCAGTATTTCCAAGATTGACAGAAGAACTGGAAGAATTTGGTTGCCCGGATAAGATCGTTGCTTTTGTATTGCCTCTTGGTTATTCTTTTAACCTGGATGGCAGCATGATGTACATGACCTTTGCGAGTATTGCCATTGCGCAGGCTTATAATATACAACTTGATACCGGCACCCAACTAACCATGCTGCTTGTACTGATGTTGACGAGCAAGGGTATTGCAGGAGTACCAAGAGCCGCTTTAGTTGTAGTACTGGCAACAGCAGGTATGTTTAAAATTCCGCCTGAAGGCGTTGCTTTAATTTTACCTATCGATCATTTTTGTGACATGTTTCGCACTATGACAAATGTGCTTGGCAATGCACTCGCAACAAGTGTTGTAAGTAAGTGGGAAAAGGGATTGAGTAATTGAAGTGAAGATAAATACTTGTGCTTTAGGTTTTAAGTTGTGTGTTCTATGTTTATA
>DATBFI010000160.1:0-4311 GCA_036558585.1 Chitinophagaceae bacterium | reverse complement strand
CAAATTTTTAAAGAAATATTTTTTGATTGGACCCTGATAAACTATTGATTTTCAATAAAAATTTTGCTTATAATTTTATCACAATGCTCAAAACCTGTGTGAGAAGCACTGTTTAGTCCTGATCTTAGATTGAGTAGTTTGCTTACTTGTACACTTTTGATCATTATTCTTCTAAGCAATTTTTGAGAAAATTTTTCTAAAAATAAAAAATGAATCTATATTTACGTAAGTATTTACGTAAATATTTACTATCTAATGACCAACAATATTATCACTAAACTGGGAGCATTGGCTATAGGTGCAAGAATGAGACGCTTAACGGATATATTCTCAAAAGATGTAGCTATAATATACAAAGAACATCGTCTTGACTTTGAAGCAAAATATTTTGTGCTGTTTTATCTTATTTCCCAAAAAGATGGGATCGGTATTATGGAAATTGCCAATGAACTAAGCCTGACACATCCTGCTATTATACATCTGGCAAAAGAACTTGAAAAAAGGGGTTATATACAATCAGTTAAATCACCCACCGATAGTCGAAAAAGGTTGCTTAAACTTTCAAAAAAAGGAAAAGCTGCATTGCCTGAGTTTCAAAAAGTATGGAATAAGATTGAAAAGTTGAATGCGCAACTTATGCAAAAGCAACAGAACCATTTATTAAAAGCGATTGCCGAAATGGAAAATATTCTTGAAGAGAAATCTTATTACAAGCGATTTAAAAACATGTAAATATTTTTTGTATGCCTGATATCATATTGTGTAATTACGATAAACAGTACGCCAAAGATTTCAAGCGTCTTAATCTTGAGTGGATAGAAAAATATTTTGTTGTGGAAGAACACGACCTTGAACAATTAAGCTATCCTGAGGAATATATTATTGATAAAGGAGGGGAAATTTTATTTGCAGTTTATGAAAAGAAAGTAGTTGGCGTTTGTGCCTTGATAAAAACGGCTGACTGTGAATTTGAGTTGGCTAAGATGGCCGTCTCACCTCATTTCCAGGGGAAACAAATTGGGTATAAACTGGGCGGGTATGCAATTGAAACGGCGAGACTCTTAGGAGCCAAAAGAATATGGCTCGAGTCAAACAGGATATTAGCGCCTGCAATTAGTTTATATATTAAGCTGGGATTTAAAGAAATTCCAATCACCACCACTCCATATGCGAGAGCAGATATAAGAATGGAATTACTGATTACAGAACAAAGTCCAAATAATCTTTTAAAAGAGCAAGCTATTCATTAAGAACAAGTGTCAGGGCAAATAATTTACATTTACATTATCACATTATTCAAAATTTTTTACAGTTTAAATATCCCCCAGTTGCGGTCTTAATAAAATTTCTTCAACACAGGCCTGAACGGAGAGTTGCGATGCGGCATAAATCATTTCAGCCACATCGGTCGCTTCCATAAACCGCTTGGGATCAATTCCGCTGCTGCTCCATGAATCTGTGTAAGCAGCCCCGGGTATTACAGCGGTAACCTTGATATTATAAGGCTTCATTTCTTCACGAAGATTTTTACTAAATCCAAGTAATGCAAATTTGCTGATACTATATGCGCCGCCATTATCATATGCCTTTACAGCTGCAACGGAGCACATATTAAATATATGACCACTCTTTGCTTCCATCATCTTAGGGAGCAGCAAACGCGTTAGATGGTAGGCACCATATAAGTTTGCTTCAATCAATTTTTCCAGTACACCTTCTTCTTCACTATGCACATTGCCCGGTAAAAATTGTCCTGCGTTGTTCACTATAATATCCGGCGTTCCAAATTCCATACACCAAATTGCAAATTCCCTTACTGCCTGTTTTATACTCATATCAGCGGGTTTTGCTTTAACAGCAGATTGCGGGTATTTTGCTGATAATTCTTCCATCATTTTATACAACTGCACTTCATTGCGTGAACAAACAAATAAGGTGTTTCCAGCCTTCGCAAATCTTTCCGCTATTGCCTTTCCTAAACCTTTTGATGCACCGGTGATAATTATATTCATAAACACAAAGTTGGAACCACGAAGTACGAACTTTTTTGAACACAACTTTGTACCTCTAACTTTGTGCTCTTATTTTACAGAATGAAATACCGGCATCTCTTTTTTGATCTTGATCATACACTTTGGGATTTTGAAACAAATGCTAAAGAAACGCTGCAGGAACTATATGAAATGAATCAACTCCAGGCAAAGGGTATTGATAATTTTGACCTTTTCTTTCAGCAATATAGTTTTCATAATGAACGGCTTTGGGAACGCTATACAAAAGGGTTTATAAAACATGAAGAGTTAAAATGGAAAAGAATGTGGTTTGCTTTACTCGAATTTAAAATGGGTGATGAGATATTATCAAAGCAACTGGCCCAGCAATTTTTAGAGCGGCTGCCCTTAAAGAAAAATCTTTTTCCTTATGCAGTTGAAATACTTAAATATCTAACGCTGAAGGGCTACAAATTACATCTTGTTACAAATGGTTTTGAAATGATACAGCACAGTAAACTGAACAACAGTAATCTTTGCAGCTATTTTGTGGAGGTAATTACTTCCGAAACCTCTAAAAGTTTAAAACCAAATAAAGAGATATTTGAGTACGCGCTTAATAAATGTAATGCCTGCAAAGATGAATGTATTATGATCGGTGACAGTTTGGATGCTGATATCCAGGGTGCGATCAATGCAGGGATCGATACCGTTTTTGTGAATCATCTTAATATTAAACCAACCATTGAACCAACTTATACTGTGTATCATTTAAAGGAATTGGAAAAAATATTTTGATTTTTATGTCCCCTGCTCAGGATCTGCTATTGATCTTTGTTGCGTCGCACTCGTGTACTTTTTTTTCTTTACTCAACAATCCTTACGATGCGAAAAGTAATTTTAAATCTGGCGGTAAGTCTGGATGGCTTTATCGAAGGCCCAAATGGTGAATATGACTGGTGCTTTACAGACCAGGATTATGGAATGAAAGAATTTTTCAAAAGAACCGATGCAATTTTTCTTGGAAGAAAAAGTTATGAACTGGTAACAAAAACAGGAGCAGAATATTTTGGGAAAAGAAAAATTTACGTGTTCTCAAAAACATTAACCGAAACAAAAAACAAGAAAGCCATCATTATTAATACAGATATAAAGGCAGCCGTTAGTAAAATAAAAAATGAACCAGGCAAAGATATCTGGTTATTTGGCGGAGCAAATCTTGTAACCACATTTATGAATGAAGGTCTCGTAGATGAATTAATGCTGGCTGTTCATCCTATTTTGTTGGGAAACGGAAAGCCACTGTTTCAGCACATTCAACAGCAAACTAAATTGCAGTTTACGGATGCAAAAACGTTTTCGTCAGGACTTGTGCAATTATTTTATCTCCTTAATAATTGAACAAATTTGGATGCTGAAATTTACACGGTTTAATAACAATCGAAGAGAAAGTTAGATTCCTCCTAACGTCGGAATGACAAATCGAAAAAAATGAGAAGCTGAAAAACAATTTTCAGCTTGAGTAAATTTTCCGAAGCTTGTCATGCCGAAGAATGAGGCATCTGTTTCGTTTTTAAATTTATTTTTTTGCACGCAAAGAACACTAGGAAGCGCAATGCACGCAAAGGTTCTCTTCTTGCGGTCCCGCAGGCTGAATAGAATTGTCTTCAGATGAAAAGTGCGCCTGAGGCGGAACAAAAGCTTTATGCTTATTCTTCACTCTGGCTCAAAAAATATTCTTCTAATTTTGCGTTCACATTAATTAAATCATGGCAGAAGATTTAACCATTATCAAAGGAAATAAAGCTGAACAGTACGAATCACTACTTCCACAGATCAAGGGTTTACTCGAGGGTGAACCTGACCTGATTGCGAATCTTGCAAATACTGTTGCCGCATTAAAAGAACAATTTGGCTGGCTATGGGTTGGATTTTATTTAGTTAAAAATACTGAACTGGTATTGGGCCCGTTCCAGGGACCAGTTGCATGCACACGCATCCGCAAAGGAAGAGGTGTATGTGGCACATGTTGGGCAGAAGCCAAAACATTGATCGTACCCGACGTTGAAAAATTTCCCGGCCATATTGCATGCAGTAGTTTATCAAGATCGGAAATTGTGGTGCCTGTGATTCGCAATAATGAAGTAATTGCTGTACTTGATGTGGATAGTAAAACTTATAATGATTTTGATAAAACAGACCAATACTACCTGGAACAGGTTATAAACCTGGTAAATTTTATATAATCTTAATCGTTTCCTGGTCTCCGTATTGTACCGCAATTGGCAGAAATTTTTATGCAGGACTTACTGTAAAATTT
>DATBFI010000159.1:0-4138 GCA_036558585.1 Chitinophagaceae bacterium | reverse complement strand
AGGGAATTTTTCGCTGGACAGGTTTTCAAATATCAAGGCTTAGCTTTATTGGTCCAACTCCTAATCTTCAGCTCGTACTTCCTTATGAAGCAGGTCCGTCATTATATTTTGGGGATACCAGCTTAGTAAATGTAAGCTGGGAAAAAGAAATGTATGCATCAATGCTTCCCGCATCATGGAAAAACTATGATGGTATTTATGAAAGTTTTTTCGCAGGAAAAATTGGACGTTCAGCAATTATTATGCACGGCACCACTGTTGATCCCGCATATTATAAAGGGAAATCTTATTATCCCCAAACACCGTCGCTTGGATGCTTGTGCAGCTATGAAGAATGGAGTACAAAAGGATTTCGTGTTAAAAGCAACCAGCAGCAAATAGATGATGCACTTGACACATTTGATGCAAGTAAGGGATATGTGGTAGTGTTAGAACTGAACAATGAAAAAAGAGCGGTAACTATTGATGATGTAAAAAAGTTTATGTTGCGCGCAGAGAAAGATAATTGACGTATGAATTTAATTTGCTTCGAGATGCATTAAAGCAGCAAATATGGCAACAATTCCTTTGGCAGAACGTATGCGTCCGACAAAATTGGATGACCTTGTAGGCCAGGAACACCTTACGGGCAAAGGAAGTATTTTGCGTACTGCAATAGAGAGTGAAAATATTCCTTCGATGATATTTTGGGGACCTCCGGGAGCTGGTAAAACTACGATCGCAAATATCATTGCACACACACTAAAGGTTCCCTTTTACCAATTAAGTGCTATAAGCAGCGGTGTAAAAGATGTAAGGGAAGTAATTGATGCTGCCAAGGAACAGGCCGGGGTTATTCTGTTCATTGACGAAATTCATCGCTTTAATAAGGCACAGCAGGATGCATTGCTTGGTGCTGTTGAAAAGGGCATCATTACTTTGATTGGCGCTACAACAGAAAATCCTTCGTTTGAAGTAATCTCAGCCCTGCTAAGTCGTTGCCAGGTATATGTACTAAGACCATTGCAGGAAAAAGATCTTATCAAGTTGTTGCATGAGGCAATAAGAAAAGATGAGATTTTAAAACAGTATAAAATTGATCTTAAAGAAACATCCGCACTTTTGAATATCTCTGGTGGAGACGCGAGAAAATTATTTAATTTATTGGAATTAGTAGTAACAACGAACCCGGTTTCAAAAAACAAAGTTGGCTCTGAAATTTCTATCACAGATGAGTACGTTATGGAGGTTGCACAGAAAAGAATTGCGATTTATGACAAGCAGGGCGAACAACATTATGATATTATTTCTGCATTTATAAAAAGTATGCGCGGAAGTGATCCCAATGCAGCAGTGTACTGGCTTGCGCGGATGATCGAAGGCGGTGAGGATGTAAAATTTATTGCTCGTCGTATGGTGATACTTGCAAGCGAAGATATTGGCAATGCAAATCCAAATGCCTTGCTTCTCGCCAATGCAACGTTTGACGCTGTAAATAAAATTGGTCATCCTGAAGCAATGATCATTTTATCACAATGCACTGCATACCTCGCATCCTCACCAAAAAGTAACGCGGCTGTTGCAGCCATTGGCAGTGCAATGGCAGCAGTGAGCCAGTATGGTGATCTGCCCGTACCCTTGCATATACGCAATGCACCCACCCGTTTAATGAAAGACCTTGATTATGGGAAAAGTTATAAATATTCGCACGCTTATGAAGGAAATTTTTCTGAACAGGAATATTTACCGGAAAAGCTTTCCGGAACAAAGTTTTATGACCCGGGTAATAATGCAAGGGAAGAAGAGCTAAGAAAATTTCTTAGATCGTTATGGAAGGATAAATATGGATATTGATTTTTAAAGTGAGAGCTTAATTAGGTCAATGCATTAATGAATTTATTGTTAAATCAATTTCTTTCCAGGTCTTCCGGGAAAGCATTAATCTACTTTTAACGTATTAACTTTTGTATGGGGTTACCTTTTTGAATTTTTGGTATATATTTGTGTCAGAATTACACAATGAAATAAAACCCTCACCCGTTTCCAAATGCAGATCTGCAAGTAGGCTAATTACTCAAATTTTCCGATTGTCTTGTCCTCATGATTGTTCGCAACATTGATTGCCTGTCAGAAATTTTTTATTAATTAAAACAAAAAAGTATGAAAAGGACTTTTGTAAAAACCGTAAGCCAAAAATTTATCCCGGCATTAATTGCTTTAGCATCATTGTTTGCTACACCTCTGCAATCCATTGCAAATAGGAGCAATCACACAATTGAAATTATTTCCAATGAAAATACAGCATCCGTTAAATTTGCAGGCAGCACCGATAACGCATTGCTGCTTGATTTAAAGGTGAGTAACCCAAATGGAGATAAGTTTACACTTGTCATCCAGGACAATGCAGGTACAGTGCTGTTCAATAAAGAATATACTGATACCAGTTTAGCTAAAAAGATTAAAATACTTAAGGATGGTGATATCAGCCTTTATAACATCAGTATCCGTTCTGCAAACAAAAATTTGGAAAATAATTTTGCGGTAAGCACCGTCTCACGAATAATTGATGATGTTATTGTAACAAAATTGTAAACAATTAAACAAGAAAATTTTAGCACGCAGTTTTGCTGCGTGCTTCATTTTGTTATGAATGCATTATTATCTTTCCACTTCCATAAATAAATGCAGGCATAGGTTCGGTAAGGACTCCACTTTGCCGATATCTTTACCAGTTTCTCCCTGAGTTGTTTTTTATCAAGTGCGTCCAGTTTATACAATTTTATCATTGACTGTTGTAAGCCAAGGTCATCAACAGCAAATATATCCTCCCTTCCAAGTGTAAACATCAGAAGCATTTCCACGGTCCAGCGGCCTACACCCTTTATTTGCGTAAGCAGTTCAATCACTTCCATGTTTGACATTGCATTTAATTTTTTATCGGTTATATCATGTTCAATGCAAAATTTTGCCACATTGTGCACATAAGTAGTTTTTGCATTTGATAAACCAATAGAGCGAAGCTTTGTTAATGGTGTATCTAATATTTGTTTTAATGATGGTTCTTTATCATCGTACAGAGCGAAAAATCTTTTGTAAATTACCTGTGCAACTTTTGTACTCAGTTGCTGGCTCATGATGCTTCCAATTAAAGTAAGCGGAATATTTTTGTGTGTTCGTAATTCTCTGACAGGTTCAGCAATAATTTTTGAAAGCTTCTTATCTTTTTGCAAATGGGCAATGTGTTCCATAAATACAAGTTAAGTATTTTATAATTCCTCAAAATTTCATTAGCCCATCTAATTTTATACAATGGAAAGAGTGATCCAATTAACGGCTGATGGGTCTCATACTATTGCCATACCTGCCATGCACGTAACTTATCACAGTGTGTATGGTGCCATACAGGAAAGCATGCACGTTTTTATTGAATCAGGATTAAAGCCATTATTGCATAATTATCAAACCATACACATTTTCGAGATGGGTTTTGGAACCGGCCTTAATGCTTTATTGAGTTTGCAGCATGCAATGCAAAATGACCAAAAAATATATTATTATGCTGTTGAATTATTTCCGTTGGGGCCGCATGAGTATACTTCGTTAAACTACACGTCTCAATTACAAAATAATTTACTGCAGCCTTACTTCATCTGGATGCACAAAAGCGCATGGGAAAAAGATACTATCATTCATCAACTATTCACGTTGCATAAAACACACCAATCGTTTTTAAATTTATCAGCTCATCAACCTTTTAACCTGGTATACTTCGATGCATTTGCACCTGATGCTCAGCCTGAATTATGGGCACAGGAAGTGTTTGAAAAGATATTTCATTTGCTTGCTGAAAATGGAACACTTGTAACATACTGCAGCAAGGGTTATGTGTGCAGGGCTATGATTGCAGCGGGTTTTATGGTGGAAAAATTACCAGGACCTCCCGGCAAAAGAGAAATGATAAAAGCAGTAAAAATCCCGCAGAGGAGTTAAGAATAAAAAACCATGTTAGCAAATAGTTGAATTTACATTCCCAATGTTGCTTCTTTTAGTCTTTTATCTATATGCCATTGAATACACCGTAAGATTAAATAAATTATCTCTCTAACAATAGTTAAACACTTTAGTTAAACACTTTGGACAACTGGAAATTATTTCATCA
>DATBFI010000158.1:0-6350 GCA_036558585.1 Chitinophagaceae bacterium | reverse complement strand
GGCCATTAGTACTTTGTGCGCAGTGGGTATGGCCTGCCAGTTTAGTAAAGCATAAATAATATCAGGCTGTATGCGTTTTATCTGTTCTTTCCAGTCCGGGCCGGTTATATCTGTAATGTGCCCAAAAGGAAGTGGCCCTACATAATTAAACCAGTAAGGTTTTTTCATCCATAAACCATATAATGTATGTCCACGTTCTTCCAGGGCCAGTATGCGGTCTGCATTGTAAGCTAATTCTCCGACAAGCAAAATTTTAAGGCCTTCTTCATTGGCAGATCGTATGATTTTTTCCGTTCTGAAATACCTGTACTTATCTGCTTCATTTATATAATTTCCCATTGTAGTATGAAAAATCAGTGGCTCCTGCACATTATACCACGAACGAAACGTATTGATACCGCCTATCGGTTCACGCATTATTTTATACCGCTGATCCGGGTGGTCCGTCCATTCACATGTTAATGCAGCAACATATTTTTTTTCCCCTTTTAATTTATTCCAGAATAACCTGTTGAGATCATCACTCTCCAATTCCCTCCTTTCAGTCCACCTGTCTTGTGTTTTTTTGTGCATTACCTGCACCAGTTGTAACCACTCATTATTTACAACTCCTTCTGCTATTTTAGTATAATGATGTTTAATTGAGGTAAAAGCAAGTACCGCCGTTTTATCATTTATTAAAGCGTCATACAAGGTTGCTATGTGGTCTTTATACACTACATCATCACAGGGCAAATAAGCAATATAGGGAGCGCTTGCTCTTTCAATACCGGCATTCAAAGATGCCCCGAGTCCTCTATTTACAGAATGTTTAAAGTAACGAATGCGTGGGTCTTGCAAATATGAATGTACTGCGGTTGATTTTTTGCCAGGCGAGGCATCATCAATAATAATAAGTTCCCACTCAGTAAAGGATTGTGCAAGTACACACGCGATTGCACGTGCCATAAATTGTTCCTGTTTATAAAGCGGCATAACTATAGAAACCAATGGCTGATAGTTGTTGTATTGCATATTTGTTTTAGAAAAAAGCGAATCAATAGCACCACATATAATAAAATCATACCTGTAAAATTTTATAGTTCAAAAAAAAAATAATTTTCATGCTAAGTGGAAATAATTATACATGGGTGTGTACATAATACCCCTTTCCAAACAAAAATATTTTGGCGAACAGCCTTTCTAGATATCATTTCTGTGATTTGTTACCTTAACCACTATTGAAACGAGAAATATATTCCTTTTAAAGGTTTCGTTTTTTAGCATGGCATTATTCTTTTATTTCTTTATATCAAAATATTGAATAAAGGAATAATCTATGAAATATGATATTGTTTGTTTTTCGCATCTGCGCTGGAATTTTGTGTACCAAAGACCACAGCATTTACTAAGCAGGTTTTCAAAAAGTGGTCGTGTTTTTTTTATTGAAGAGCCGGTTTGGGATGTCGGAAAAGAAACAATTTCAATAAAGCAGGTAAATAAAAATATTTGGGTTATTGTACCTCACTTGTTCTCAAATACAGATCGAAATTTTCTATTGAACAAAAAAAAAGAGGTTGTTGACTATGTGCTCCGCGAGATGCAGATTGTTGATTATATCTTTTGGTATTATTCGCCTATGGCATTACCATACAGCAGTCACGCAGAGCCTGCTTTGATTATATATGATTGCATGGATGAGTTGTCTTCTTTTAAGAATGCGCCTGCAACTTTAAAAGAAAATGAAAATAAACTTATCCAAAAGGCCGATGTGATGTTTATGGGGGGGTATAGTTTATACCATGCAAAAAAACATTTGCATTACAATGCCTATCCTTTTCCCAGCAGTATTGATAAGGAACATTTTTTTACAGCCCGGTTAAAAACATGTAAAGAGGACCTTTATAAAAATATTCCTCACCCAAGGCTTGGCTTTTATGGCGTTATTGACGAACGAATGAATATGCAACTGCTTGCCGGTATTGCAGGAAAAAAACCTCATTGGCAGTTTATATTAATTGGTCCTATCGCTAAAATCAATGAAAAAAGCATCCCCGCTCTTCCTAATATTCATTATCTGGGCGCTAAGCGCTATGAAGAACTGCCTGCTTATCTTTCCGGGTGGGATATAGCAATTATGCCGTTTGCTCTAAATGAAGCAACACGCTATATAAGTCCGACCAAAACACCCGAATTTCTTGCAGCGGGCAAACCAGTTATCTCCACTTCTATCACGGATGTAGTAAAACCATATGGAGAAAAAAATTTTGTAGCCATCGCAGATACTGCCGATGAGTTTACGGCAGCCGCAGAAAATATTTTCAATACTATCCTTGTTGACAGGCACAGTTATGATACCTGGTTAAAAAACGTAGATAGTTTTCTTGAGGGTATGTCTTGGGATAAAACATGGGACGACATGAAGACTGTAATAGAGATGGCTATGCAGAAAAAAGAAATGAAAAATTTAGATAAATCTGAAGCATATGTTTGATTATTTAATAGTAGGGGCGGGATTTGCCGGATCGGTGCTGGCGGAAAGACTTGCACGCGACGCCGGCAAAAAAGTGTTGATTGTGGATAAACGAAATCATATCGCTGGTAACACCTATGATTATTATGATAAAGACGGAATACTGGTTCACAAATATGGGCCACATATCTTTCACACCAATTCAAAAGAAGTATATGATTATCTCGGGCAATTTACAAAATGGCATCCTTACGAACACCGCGTTCTTGCGAGCGTAGATGGTACACTGGTGCCGATCCCGATAAATCTCACAACTATAAATAAATTATATGGCTTGCACCTTTGTAATGCAGAAGTAGAGGCCTTTCTTAACAGTAAGGCAGAACAGATACAACCCATCCGAACTTCTGAAGATGTAGTGTTGAGCAGAGTTGGCAAGGAGTTGTATGAAAAGTTTTTCAAAGGATACACAAAAAAGCAGTGGGGAGTATATCCTTCTGAACTTGACGCTTCTGTTACTGCCCGTATACCGGTACGCAATAATTGTGATGACAGGTATTTTACCGATACCTACCAGGCAATGCCTCTTGAGGGTTATACAAAAATGTTTGAACGAATGTTATCACATCCAAACATTAAAGTGATGCTGAACTGTGACTATAAAGAAATAGAAAATATTATACCTCACGAAAAAATGATCTACACTGGACCTATTGATTATTTTTTTAATTATTGCTTTGGCACGCTTCCATACCGTTCTATAGATTTCAGATTTGAAACATTTGATACAGAGTATTACCAACCGACAGGTACAATAAATTATCCCAACGAACATCCCTATACAAGAGTTACTGAGTTTAAATACCTTACTGGTCAAAAACATCGTAAAACCGCTGTGGTATATGAGTTCCCTAAAAATGAGGGAGATCCCTATTACCCGGTTCCGAGACAGGAGAATACTGAATTGTATAAAAAATATCAGCATGTTGCAGACGCACTGCCCAATATTTATTTTGTAGGAAGGCTTGCAACTTATAAATATTACAATATGGACCAGGTTGTAGCCCAGGCATTAACTACGTATAAAAAAATAACGGGGGGAGAAAAAGCTCTCACAGTATTACCTGATAAACCGGCTGCGTATCATACTGATGACCCGATACACAATGGAAAGATAAACGGTCATATCAACCGATCCGCACAGCGGGTGCAAACTGAAAAAGGTTGATATTTTTGGGCTGGATAAAAATTTTACAACACAATTATTATGGCGGGAAGTAAATTCATGTTCACAACAGGAATTGAAAATAGTTACCCAACTATACGTTTACCAAATGGTGAAACGAAGAGAGTGGATGAAATGGAGAAGACAGACCATTACAGGCAATGGAAGAAGGACTTTTCGCTGCTGAAAGAGCTTGGGATAGAGTTTCTCAGGTATGGCCCTCCTTATTATTGTACCCATGTTGCACCAGGGCAATACAACTGGAGTTTTAGTGATGAGACTTTCAATACTCTGAAGGAAATGAATGTTACACCAATTGTAGACCTTTGTCATTTTGGCGTACCTGAATGGCTCGGGAATTTTCAAAACCCGGAATTTCCTTACTTTTTTGCCGAATATGCCGGTGCTTTCGCCAGTCGCTTCCCCTACCTGCAATTGTATACACCCATCAACGAAATATTTATTGCAGCGATGTTTTCCGCCCAGTATGGCTGGTGGAATGAAAGATTAAAATCGGATACCGCATTTGTTACAGCTTTAAAAAATTTATGTAAAGCAAACGTAATGGCAATGCACGCTATTTTAAGAGTACAGCCGGAAGCCTCATTCATACAAAGCGAATCCACTGAATATTTCCACGCCACAGACCCGGCAGCCGTTCCGCTGGCGCGCTTTCTTAATCAGAAAAGATTTCTTCCACTTGATCTTACTTATGGTTACCCACTCAATGTAACTATGTATGAATATCTTTTAAAAAACGGTTTCTCAAAAGAAGATTACCAATGGTTCATAGAAAACCAGGTGAAAGCAAGATGTGTAATGGGTAACGATTATTACGTAACAAATGAACATCTTGTGCATCCTGACGGATTAACACAGGCAGCCGGTGAAATATTTGGCTATTATGTAATAACAAGGCAATATTATAGTCGTTATAAATTGCCCATCATGCACACCGAAACAAACATCAGGATGCCTGCATGTAAAGAATGGCTGATAAAGCAATGGGCAAATGTACACCGTCTTAAACATGACGGTGTGCCTATTGTTGGTTTTACCTGGTATAGCCTGTTACACCAGGTAGATTGGGATTCTGCTTTGCGTAATGATGCCGGGAACATAAATGAGTTAGGGTTATATAACCTGGACAGGCAAATTATGCCTGTGGGAGAAGCTTATAAGAAACTCATACATCAATGGAAAGATATAATTGCAGAAGAAAGTTATGGTCTTCTCTTCCATAACTGGTAGTTACCGAAACCATTTTATTTCTTCTTTTATCATGTTTGCTGTAAACATTGAAAAGAGAGAATGAGCATCTATCCTTTTTTCTGTATCACTGCTGTCCGGCTTTTCAGTGAATGGAATTCCTGCGTAAGAAACAGGATTACATTTCTTATCAGGATGTTCGCTGCTTTGTTTTGATGCACTCTGTATCAATGAACTTTCTGTTTTCGTAGTATCTGCTTTTGTCATACACTATATTTTAATCTTCTTATACAATTTATAACAGTAATCGTGCCCACCATATGAAGAGGATCCGAAGGGAAGAACTCTGTCATCATCTAAAGTTCGAACATCTAACACATTTACATATTACTAAATATACATGGAAAAATACCAAATCTTAATATAAATATTTTGGACCTGATAAGAAGTAAATCAAAAAATGATGACTATCTATAAAAATGTCTAAATAAATCCACACTCTATGCATATGGCATCACATCGGTTTGCAGGTTTATTATTTCTATTTAACAGGGTCGCCATTTATTCGTTACATCATATGCGATTTATTTCTTTAGGGATATAAAAAATATTTATGGTTAATCTTTATATTTGTTTGGTGTAATTAAAAGGCCGTCCATAATCAGAACGGCTTTTTATTTTGATAATTGCAAATCAAAAAAGCAGAATAGTTATGAAAAAATTGATCTATTTAATTGCTGCAATGGCCCTTTTTAGCTGTAATAAAGACGATGATAATAATCCTCCGGAAATTACTATGCAAAGTCTTGCGGGTGATTACATGATTACGTCTGCTAAGGTAAACGGAATAGATGTCTTAGATACCTACCTGGACCCCTGCCAGCAAGACGATGTGTACACCTTACAAGCTGACGGCACATATACAATAACGGATGCAGGAACAACATGCAACCCGAGGTCTGATACAACCGGTACGTGGTCATTAAGTGGCAATATTATAACAATAGGAACCCAGCAATTTACCATAGTAAATTTTAACGGTTCTACAATTGAAGCTACCACCTCTGTAATGCAAGGCCCTATAACAGTTCCGGTAGATGTTGTTTTTACCAGGCAATAATTTTATCGCCGGATCCTGGTCCGGTAGTGTTGCCACGAGTTCAATATGCAAGCATTGATACTGGGAAACACTTCGATTCTAATATTCATTAATCCGTGTTTAACCTTTAATTTTTCCTTTTCAGACTCAATCAATTTTGTTGTAAAAAAATGAAAGCTATATTGGAGTGAATCTCCAATTAAAACTTCATTTATGAATTTTCTTTTTCGCCTGCTGCCCTTTTTATTTATTAGTTGCTTTGCTTTTTCATGTAAGAAAAGTTATACACATCCTGCAGGTCAGCAAACCCTTACTTCTTTTAAAGCATCGCTTAATGGTGCCAATGCCGGAACTCCTTCCACAGC
>DATBFI010000157.1:0-7963 GCA_036558585.1 Chitinophagaceae bacterium | reverse complement strand
GCTCAACCCCTTTTTCAGTACAAGCATCAACCTTATTGCTGGCAGGTTGCTCTCCAGCAGAGCCTGCTTCCTCTTCTGGTTGACAAGGAATATTACAAAGAATAAATGAATAAATCACCAACCATTTTTCAGTACATTACCCTTTTGGGCAATAGGTATTCCATGGTATGTATACGATTGCATAATATCTTCCTGCGGTGAGACGTGAAAGTTATAAAAGAGAAGAAAATGTTTTCTAATTATTGAAAATTGCGGCGCGTTTATTTCAGAGATCTTGTCAATCCTATCTTAATGCCATAGTCAACAAGATATTCTCTTATCGGATAAGAATTTGTCATGGTCGGCAAAAGCTGGTAACGAACCTGTGGGCCTATCTGCCACCTGTATTTGCCCGTGTTGTAACCAAGGTATGTTTCAAAGCTTGCGTTTAAATTCCAGTTACGCATTAGTTGCGAACCATCTGCATAATTTTTAAAATTAGAAGTAATAATGAAGGGTTCTTTATCAAATGTATAGGTAGGTTGAATGGAAGTAGCTATACCCCATGCAAATTTTTCATTCACAGGTCGCCAGTCAATACCAATAGGTAAACTGATTTCATAATAACGGTTTTTCAATACAATAGGTGAGCTTCCCGCAGTATTTCTAAATCCTGTGACGGTATTATAAATGTCGCTCGAACTTCTGTTCAGTAAAGCAATGGTTGCCGGCTCAATAGGGTGTACATAAGCATCAATATCATACTCCCGCATATCAAATTGTAAACCTGAACGTAAAGCAAATTTTGAATTTAAGTTGTAACCCAATGAGAGACCGATTTCATAGCCCGCTGCAGATGTATGCCGGATCACTTTATTTACATCAACCATATAATTTGCAGCAAAAGGCAATGCTGTAATATAAGATCTTGACAATTTACCCTGGGCATCATCTACTAACCTTCTGTAGCTTATAGATGGAGTTACATAGAATTGGAAATCGAAATTGGATGAATTACCATTGAACTTTATAAAAGAAGAAGAAGATGTACTTTTTTCCGTATTGATTAAAGTAAAATTGAACCGGCTATTCGCATCATCTGGTTCAATATGTTGAGCCGGGCTGGCAAGCGAAAGATTAAAATTAAAATACCCTTTTGAAACGGAGGCATCAGTATTTATATTTCGTCTCATCAGGAAAGGAGAAACTGAATTTGCTTTATTTAAATTATTTGCTAATGACGTCTCCGCTTCATTCACCTGTAATAATTTATTAGCCGGCAGAACAGGAATTTGCTGCCCGCTAACATTTCTTGGAAGAGAAGAATTACTAACAGGTTGCGGGTGAATAGGCGTTATAGCAATAGCTGATTCTTGTATTCGTTTTGGTTGAGTTGTTTCAATAGCTTTATTAATGGTTTGCTGAGTGATATTTTCTACCGCTAAATGATCCACATAATTTTTCTTGTTATCAGTAATTATATCCGATGTCTTTTCCGTATTCTTAGTGTCAACCTGATCAGGTAAAACAATTGCTGGTTGCGTATGAGGTTTTATTAATACGGTACCTATTACAAGTGCACTTATTATGAAAATAGAGATAAATGTAAGGGCCGGCCATTTCCGATATCCATGGATTTCATTTTGAATATTTCTCCATACCTGATCGGAAGGATACATTCGGTACTGATTGGTTTTTTCTTTCAGATACTTCTCAAACTCATTATCGTAAAACTGGTTGCTCATACTATCTTCCAATCCGTAACAGTTAGTTAATTTTTGGTTTTAAACTGCAAATTATTTTTTATAAGCAGCGAACACCTTGATCTCTTCTTCTGGTTTTTCAAGAATTTTTTTCTTGATTAAAATATTTTCTAACATCGTCTTTGCTCTTGTATACTGACTTCTGCTGGTGCTTTCTTCAATCTCGAGCATTTCTGCAATCTCTTTGTGATTATATCCTTCGATGGCGTATAAATTCAATACTGTTCTGTATCCTACTGGTAAGAGACGTATGCACTCTACCACTTGCTTGGCCAACATTAATGATGGAATTGTTTCTTCTTTTACCGGCAGATAACCGGCGTAAGCCAGCTCGACATTTTCGCTGAACTTTTTATACTTCTTTAAAAAATTGATGCTTGTATGAACGATTATTCTTCGTATCCAACCTTCAAAAGACCCTTTGTTTTGAAATGTATGTATCTGTGTAAATATTTTTATAAATCCTTCCTGCAACATATCTTCCGCATCTTCTCTGCTTTGTGCAAAACGATAACATACCGACAACATTTTTGGACTGTAACGGTTATACAGTTCCCTTTGTGCTGTTGAATCATTTTGTAAGCAACCGGCCAATATAGCTTGTTCTGTCATCCCAGGTGAGTTAGTACTACCCATAAATATAGACAATTTTTTTGTTATAATGCTGCGTAGTATTGTCGTGGAAAAATTTTGCGAGGTGTCTACAAAGATAACGATAAAGATCTTTTGAAATTATCTTATGACGGGGTTGTTAAATCTTTGCAAGAATAAAAGTTGCCCGGTATGTTGGGTAAGAATCAGAATTACATTCGTAACAAAGTAATTTGGAAGCAAATAATTCTTTATTTCGCACTTACTTTTCATTAATACCTGCTCAAAGAATAATGCAAAATCTTTTATCTCGTTTATCACTTTTATTTGAATGATAATATTTTGTGTTTTGAATCAGTAACAAAATTTAAAATGGATTTCACGCCTAAAAGAAAAGATAGTAATCTGAAAAGTCTGGTACTAATCCTTGTCATAAGTAATTTTTGTTTGCGTAATACAGCTCTTGCTCAAAATCCTGCAGATAGCACCTCTGCAGATTCTGCTTTGCTAAAGCAGATAGAACAACAAATGAATCAATCCGCACCACAGCCGCAGCAAACACGATCTGCGCTTTCGGTTAACCCTGATATCGGCGTGATCGGAGATTTTCAGGGATCCTACATCAGTAAGGGAGATAAAAATTTTGACATGTATCTTAATGAAACAGAGCTTTCATTACAGGCTGTTGTAGATCCATATTTAAGAGCAGACTTCTTTTTATCGTTTGGGAGAGATCCTGAAACAAATAAATATGGTGTCGAGGTGGAAGAAGGATATTTAACTACACTTTCATTACCTGCAAAACTGCAGCTGAAAGCCGGTAAATTCAGGGAGGCAGTAGGCAGAATTAATCCAACACATCCCCATGCACTTCCTTTTATTGATTTGCCAAATGCTTATGTAAATTATTTTGGACCGGATGGATTAAACGATGAAGGCATTTCATTAAGCTGGCTAATTCCTAACAAGGCTTTTTACCAGGAACTGGTATTCCAAACCACTTCAGGATTTTCAGAAACTCCGAGTTTCAGCAGGAGTGAGGGAGATCATCTTATTTATTTGGGACATCTCAAAAACTTTTTTACCCTGAATGATAACACAACTCTTGAATTAGGACTTACCGGAATTTCGGGCCCGAATGATTCTTCTCATATTACAAATATGGGCGCTGCCGATCTTACGTACAAATGGAAGCCCGTTCAGTTGAATACTTATAAATCTGTTACCTGGCAAAGTGAATTTTATTACAGCAACGCACATTATACCGGGAATAAAAAGAATTCATTTGGTTTATATTCTTTTCTTGAGTATCAACTGGCAAAGCGTTGGTTTCTTACGGGACGATATGATTATGCGCAAAAGCCATATGACAAAAGTATTGCTGAGCAGGCATATTCACTTACCGGCGGCTGGTACGCAACAGAATTTTCAAAAATTGAATTAGAAGCAAAGACAACTGATGATAATATTGAATCACGATTTTACCAGGCATGGATTCGTTGCATTTTTGTGATTGGAGCTCATGGTGCTCATCAATATTAAAAATATTTTTTCTACTTTTCATATGAGGAACAGAGATCAGAAAGTAAAAGTGAGTAATGCCGATATACATCGGCACAGATACAACCGGAGCTAAAAAAGTACTAAAGCTTGCAACAAAAATTAACCGTAAGAAAAATTTGAGTTGATAATTTTTAACCAGAATAAAAAGAGATCATGAAAAAAAAGTTGGTGTTACTTACATTCTTACTGATAAACACTTTTTTATTAGCAACCGCAGGCACTATAAAAGTAGTTACAACAACAACCGATATGCGCAGCATTGCAGAATTGATCGGGGGCAATAAAGTATCTGTAACGTCGATAGCAACAGGATATCAGAATCCACATTTTGTTGATCCAAAACCAAGCTATATTATTGGTTTATCCAATGCTGACCTGTTTGTTACGGTAGGGCTTGATCTTGAAATAGGATGGTCACCGCAATTACTTGCCAGTTCAAGAAATACAAAAATTCAGAAAGGATCCCCCGGTTATGTAGATGCATCTGCGGGAATACCATTATTACAAGTGCCAACATCCTTAAACAGGGCCGAAGGTGATATTCATATTTATGGTAACCCGCATTACTGGCTTGATCCGCTGAATGGAAAAATAATTGCGCGAAACATTACGGACGGGCTTGAGCGTGTTGACCCTTCGGGCAAAACATTTTACGAATTAAATTTGAAAAATTTTGATGATCAAATCGATGCAAAAATCAAAGATTGGCAAGCAAAAATGGCACCTTTAAAAGGAACAAAGCTTATAGCTTATCATAATGAATGGGTTTATTTCGAAACAAGGTTTGGACTAAAGATCGTTGATTTTATGGAACCTAAACCTGGTATCCCTCCTACTCCATCGCAATTGGTGAAAGTAATAAATGAAATCAAAGCAAATAATATTAAAGTTATAATTTCATCTCCCTATTTCACAACCTCATCATCGGATGTAGTGTCAAAGCAAACAGGTGCAAAAGAATTGACTCTCGCTACATCTGTTGGCGCATTCTCTTCAATAAAAAATTATTTTGATTTATTCGATTATAATATTAACCAGCTAACAGCCATGCTTAAATAAATAATTTTGAGAAATTTTAAAGAAGGAATTTATGTTTGATATGTTCCAGTTACCATTTATGGTGCAAGCCTTTGCTGCAGCTGTTATTACGGGGATACTGCTTTCCTATTTAGGTGTACATGTTGTAGGAAGAGGAATTGTTTTTGTTGATCTTGCGCTGGGCCAGATATCTTCACTTGGTGTGGCATTTGCTGCTTTCATTGGATCCGGTGTTACATCCATTCCTCTTATTTTTACTTTGGCCGGTGCCTTACTTATGTCGTTTATTAATATTCGCGACAAACGGTTAAAGCAGGAAGCGATCATTGGTATATTGTATGCGTTTGCATCTGCACTAACCGTACTATTCATTTCAAAGACTCCACACGGCGATTCAGATGTTCAGGAAGTTCTCTTTGGAAATATTTTATCTGTAAGCTGGGAACAAATATTATTAATAGGAACTGTGTTTGGAGCAATTGCACTCATGCATATTATTTGCTTTAAAAAATTTTTTGGATTAACAGAGTCTTTTGAAAATGGTATCAATCATCTTGTTGGAATATTTAATATCTGGAATTTTTTGTTTTATATCTCAATCGGTCTTGCCATTGTTTTTGCTGTGAAAATTAATGGAGTAATTCCTGTTTTTTCTTATTTGATCATTCCTGCTGTATCGGCAATCATGCTCTCAAAAAATAATATCTCCGTATTAATTCTTTCTATTGTTATCAGCATAATTGCCAGTTTTTTTGGGTTAAACTTTTCGTTTCATTATGATTTCCCGGCAGGATCTTCTATTGTAACAGTATTGGGTATTATTTTTATGTTAGCCGCCTTATATAATATTATCAAAGCACTTGCCGTAGGGAAGCAAAATAAAAAACCATTGCACTAGTCCTGCACATATTAGATTACCTCTTGAATTATATCATCTTGTAAAAGAAATGAATCAGGTTGCAAACATTTATACTTCATAAATTAAATTCAACAAGCTTTTACGCTTAGCAGCGCTTGTTTCGTTAACTTGTTAATGAGTGAAAAATATCCTCGAGGTTATTTCCCTCTGTTTGCAGCGACACAATATTCAGATTTTTATTCAGTGCAAGTTCCAACAGTTGCTTACGGACATTCGCGTCATCGTTTGTTGCGAGTTTCCATGAGTGATCATTTTCTTTTATCACCTGTGCTACTGCAGGCAATTGCCGCAATGTTTCCGTCGATACGCTTTCTTTGAATACAACTCTCACAAAGTTTCCACGCATGTTCTGCTGAAGCACACTTAATTTATCGTCTGCTACCAATTCCCCTTTATTGATAATAATTACACGATCACAAATTGCCTGTACTTCCTGCAAAATATGAGAGGAGAATAAAACTGTTTTATTTTTTCCCTGTTCCTTAATTACATTCCTGATTTCAATGATCTGGTTTGGGTCCAGGCCACTTGTTGGTTCATCAAGGATCAGCACTTCAGGGTCATGCACCAATGTTGCAGCCAGACCCACTCGCTGTTTATACCCTTTTGAGAGCTGGCCGATTTTCTTTTTGCTTTCAGGCACTAACCCGGTAAGTTCAATAACGTTATTAATTATTTGTTTTCTGTTTTTAATTCTATGTACACCGGTTACAAATAACAAATATTCTCTCACAAACATGTCATAATATAAGGGATTGGCTTCCGGCAAATACCCGATCTTCTTTTTTATGGCCAGAGGTTGTTGTGTAACGTCTATGCCGCAAACTTTTGCAGTGCCCGCGTCCTGCGGCAGGTAGCCCGTAATTATTTTCATTGTAGTGCTTTTTCCCGCGCCATTTGGCCCAAGAAAACCTACTATTTCTCCTTTACCAATAGAAAATGAAATATTGTTTACTGCTTTTTGAGTAGCATAAATTTTAACCAGGCTGTTTACTTCAATAGACATGTGGCCACTGTTATTTCGCCAAAGATAGAGGCTGGGCAGATTGATTGATTAATGAAATTGTGAAAGTGCGGGAGGACAGTGAGCAGTTCACTGCAGGCTCTTCACTGCTTACTATACTTCATCGTACTCGCCTTTGAGTGCATAGTATCCAAATATTACCAGGCCAATTGCAATGGGCGTAAAAATAGTAATGATAATGATCCATGGAAGGTAAACATCCTGCGTTGGTTTTTCGCTTATCCTCTTGTACGCTTCATACAAAAGAAAAAGTACTGCTGCAGGTCCCAGCAATATCCAGACAAACCCAAGCGATCTCCTAATACCATTCATGTTGTTGTTTTAATGAGTTAATTCATTTTTATTTTTCGTATTCCGCAGATATAAAGCGCCAATGATAAAACAAATGGCCGCAATAACTATTGGATACCATAAACCTGCCAATACATTGCCTGCGGGATTTTCTTTTGTTTTGGAATATTCATAGATCAATGTACCGATAAAAGGAACCAATCCGCCAAACACGCCATTGCCAATATGGTAAGGCAGACTCATACTTGTGTACCGGATTTGTGTTGGAAACAGCTCCACCAAAAACGCAGCAATTGGTCCATACACCATCGTTACAAATATTACCAGGACAAATATCCATCCGATGATCTTCCATTGATAACTCTTATCCAAAACGATCGTCTTCTTTACCACAGGTTTTGGCGCATCAATACTTTTATCAGAGAAAGTTTCTTTTTTTACTTCAACGTAAGTTGAACCATCTGCAAAAACTTTATTGATGGTTGTTGTTTGAATTGTGTCAGCAGTATTTTTTGCGTCAGCTTCTTTTGTGACTGTTGTTTTTGTTTGTGCAGCTATTTCAGTTTTTTTACTTGTATCCGCGTAATTATAGAATTGCGTAAAAATATAACGGTAACTTAGCAGCGCAATAAGCATACCAGCAAGCATAATTATTTTTCTTCCGATCTTATCACTCAATGAGCCGAATACGACAAAAAACGGTGTGCCCAATAATAGGCCAATGCCCATCCATGTGTTTGCCTGCGTTGGTTCAATGTTACAGGTTTTTAATAAAAATGTCTGTGCATAAAATTG
>DATBFI010000156.1:0-2585 GCA_036558585.1 Chitinophagaceae bacterium | reverse complement strand
AGGCTTACCACTTTAACTCCCATCACTTTCTTGCCAACCGATTGCCCGTTTAAAAATGTTTCACAAAGCAGGCTGTAAAAAGTAACAGGTAAAAAAAGAAACAGGTAAACCCATCCATACTTGTAATCTAATCCGTTTGAAAGATTTGTAAACATTCCGATAATGATAACATAACCAACGAGAATTACAAGATCAATAATAGTAGCGACGATTCTTTCTCCAAGACTTGCAAGATCATACTCCAGCTCGATATTTTGAGAGGTGGTAATTGAAATAACGGCCATGCGCCAAAGATGTACAAATAAATTTTATTTTCAACGTTCATATTGATTAAGCTGTTATTTTTATACTATTGCCGTATTAATCGTAATTCAAATAAGAAGTGCCGCTATTACGTTTTGCATGTTACGAGAGATACGGATATATTAAGTTTATCAAGGATTATATTTAACCCTGTCATGCGAGAAGCGCAGTTTTTAAAACAGAATGCTGAAAAGTGGAAGCAGTATGATGCTGAGTTGAATGGACATATTTCAACAGATACCATAGCAACCAGGTTTGTAGAGCTAACGGATGATCTTGCCTACGCCCGTACTTTTTATCCTGAAAGTAATACTGTAAAATATTTGAATGGCCTCGCCGCGCAGTTCCATCAAAAAATTTACAGGAACAAGAAAGAAAAAAAGCGGCGCATATTCTGGTTCTGGCAATATGAATTGCCGTTTTTGTTTAAGCAATACCATAAACAATTCCTTTATTCTTTTCTATTTTTTTTGTTGTTCTCTTTGATGGGTGCATTATCGGCAAAGTATGATGATAGTTTTGTGCGATTGATACTCGGCGATGATTATGTGAACATGACCAATGATAATATTGAAAAAGGTGACCCCTTTGGTGTGTATAAACAGGGAGATGGAGTAAGCATGTTCTTTTTTATTGCATATAATAATATTGCAGTATCGTTTTACGGTTATGTATTGGGAATTTTTGTTTCGTTAGGCAGTCTATGGCTTTTGTTCAATAATGGTTTAATGATGGGCTCTTTTCAATATTATTTTATATCAAAGGGGTTAGGACTAAAATTTATCACAGTTGTATTCATACATGGAACGCTTGAATTATGGAGTATTATCATTGCCGGCGCTGCCGGGTTAATACTTGGTAACAGCATCCTTTTTCCCGGAACATACAGGCGCAGCGCTTCTATTGCAAGGGGAGGAAAAGATGGTTTAAAAATAGTGATCGGTCTTATTCCCTTTTTTTTAACTGCTGCTTTTTTAGAAAGTTTTGTCACACGCTATACAGAAATGCCATTGTGGTTCAGCTTTTCTATTTTAATTGGTTCGCTTTTATTTATTGTATGGTATTTTATTATTTATCCAATACGGTTACATAAAAGAGCAGAAAGAATAAATAGCAATCCAGGTGCTGCAATGGCAGGAAACAAAAATTTTAATGCATGGCTCAGCAAAAAATTCAACTCAGAAAAGTAAGAGACTTTGGCGAAAACTTTAGTGATACTTTCCAGTTTATACGGCAGGAGTTTAAGCCGTTGCTAATATCATTTACCCTGATTGGCGGCATCTTCATTCTTGCCAATGCAATTCTTACGGGTATATTCCAGAAACAGGCGCTAAGTATTCTGGACGATATGGTAAAAGGAGTTTTTTATGAACGAACTGTTCCATTCACTCCAACTTATTTTGTACTTATTGGAGTAAGTATAATGAGCCTTGCTGTTATGCGCACGGTGGTGTCTGTGTATATGAAATACTACGATGAAAATGGAACTTCGCCAACCGTGCAGGAGGTCTGGAGAGGTTTTGCTAAATATTTCCTGAGAACATTTTTGTTCAGTATCCCGCGTTACGTATTGATCGTTGTAGGATTTGTCTTCTGCATCGCTCCCGGCGTTTATCTGCTTGTAGTGCTGATGCCTTATTCCTTTATCATAGCAAACGAAAATGAATCATTTGGTGAATCCCTCGGTCGTTGTTTCGATCTTATAAAAGAAAATTTTTGGATATCTCTTGCCATTTACGTGATTGCTTTTCTGATATTCTCCATCAGTTCAAGTCTTATCGGGTTTACTGTTAGTGCAATTGCGGGGCTCGCTTCCTATTTTACCACAAAAGAGATAAGCTCCACTCTCGCAATCGTCACATCAATATTAAGCATTGTGCAATATTTTTTTTATATCATCTTTTTTGTTTCAGCAGGATTACATTATTATAATCTTGTGGAGACAAGGGATGGAACTGGTCTTGCAAGACGGCTGGAAAATTTAGGAAGTAATATAAATCCGAATGCTAATATTGAAGAGCAATATTAATGTTAATGGTGAGTAGTCAATAGCGAATATCACAACTGACCACTTACCACTCAAAGCATCGTCATATCAAACTCGAGACTAGTAAACTGAAGCTTTTAATGATGCGTTTTATTTTTATCATAATCATCCTTTTCTTTTTTACAACAATTACTGCTCAAAAAGAAAAGCTTAACTACGATTCATCACAAGTGCTGCAAAGACATTTTACTGCTTCATCAATTAAGGCTTATACAAACGATAAAGATTTTCAATA
>DATBFI010000155.1:0-5156 GCA_036558585.1 Chitinophagaceae bacterium | reverse complement strand
ACCCGGTTTTTTTTGTCCTGTAATTTGCCCAAACAATTATTTTTGTACGTCAAAAAAATCTTCGTTCATCTTATTAACTAACCCGCAGGAATGAACAATACCTATACCGCTTTGGTAAAGCAAACCTTCCATTTTCCACAGGAAGGCTTTGATGTTGGCGATAATGGTTATCTTGAATTTAACGGTCTTGATCTGAAGCCACTGATAGAAAAATATGGCACGCCTATGAAGCTTACCTATCTCCCTAAAATTGGTCAGCAGATAAATAAGGCTAAAAAAATGTTTGCTTCAGCCATAAAAAAACATAAGTATGAGGGCGACTATTTTTACTGTTATTGTACCAAGAGCTCTCATTTTTCTTTTGTAATTGAAGAGGCACTGAAACATGATATACATCTTGAAACTTCCTATGCATACGATATTGAGATAATCAACAAGCTATATGAACGTAAGAAGATCTCAAAGGATACATTTATTATCTGCAACGGGTACAAACAAAAGAAATATACTTCGCGCATCGCAAAACTCATTAATGCAGGATTTAAAAATGTTATCCCGGTTCTTGATAATACCCAGGAACTGGAAGCCTATAAGCGCAATGTAAAGGAGCCATTTAAACTCGGCATTCGCATTGCGGCTGAGGAAGAACCAAGCTTTCCTTTTTATACTTCGAGGCTTGGCATCAGGGCAAAAGATATCCTGGAGTTTTATGTAGATCATATAGAGGGTTACGAGCACAAATTCCAGTTGAAAATGCTTCATATCTTTTTAAATAAAGGCATCAAGGATGACATTTATTACTGGAGCGAGCTAAATAAGATCATTAACCTTTATTGCCAGTTGAGGAAGATTTGTCCTGAGCTCGATTCAATAAATATTGGCGGCGGTTTTCCTATTAAACATTCTCTCGGGTTCGATTACGACTACCAATTCATGATAAATGAGATAGTGAGTAATATTAAGAAAGGATGTAAGCGTGCAAACGTACCAATGCCAAACATTTACACAGAATTTGGAAGTTATACTGTAGGTGAAAGCATGGCACATATCTATAGTGTTATCGGGCAGAAAATGCAGAACGATCGTGAAATATGGTATATGATCGACTCTTCCTTTATTACTACTTTACCGGATACATGGGGAATTGGAGAAAAATTTCTGCTGCTGCCAATCAATAAATGGGATAACGATTATCAACGGGTAGTATTGGGTGGCCTCACTTGTGACAGTCACGATTATTATGATTCAGAAGAACACATTAACGAAGTGTTTCTTCCAAAACTTACGTCCGTAAATGGTGTTCCCCTCCAGGGTGCTCCTCAGCCGGCTCCTGAAGATAAAGAGCCTTTATATGTGGGCTTCTTTCACACAGGCGCATACCAGGACCAGATAAGTGGTTACGGCGGAATAAAACATTGCCTCATTCCTTCACCAAAACATATTATTGTAGGTCATGATAAAAATGGTAAGCTTGTAGATTGGGTTTATGCAAAAGAACAAAGTTCGCAAAGCATGTTAAAGATCCTGGGTTATATTTAAAACTCAAAGCATTCATGACGATTTTTTGCACGCCTGCTTTTTATAAATGGTTTTCACCTTATTTGTCAATTTGTTATTTTCAATAAAAAATATTTGTATGCGCAAATCTCTCTGTATTGTAGCATGTTTTGTTTTTGCATGCACTTTAAATGCACAATCATCGGAAGATTCTGTAAAATCTGTCATCAGCAAAATGTTTACTGCCATGAAAGATGGTGATAGTGCATCTCTCATGAAGTGTTTCGCAGATGCTGCAATTTTGCAAACAGTTACAGAAAAGGATGGAAAGGTTTCTGTAGTTACAGAACAATTGACAGAATTTGCAGGTTTTGTATCTGCTCAAAAAAAAGGCGATGCCGATGAAAGAATAACTTTTGATCTCGTTAGAACAGATGGTTCACTTGCTATCGCATGGACACCTTACCAGTTTTATTATAAGGGCCAGTTTAGTCATTGCGGAGCAGATTCTTATCAGCTTGTACGCATTAATGGGAATTGGAAAATCCAGTACCTGATTGATACCCGACGAAAAGATAACTGTAAATAATATGACTTATTTTTGAAATAGACAAAACGCTTTGTTGCATTCCGGTTGTGTCGATCTCCTTTATCTTCCTGCCCATTAATCGTCATTTTAAAACACTTCCCTCAATTATCAGCAATCAATAAGCTGGCAATCCCGGGAAAAGTAATAAGTAAATAACATTACCTCTATAAAACGAATAGGAATTATAGAATTTTTTTTTAAGTTTGTTAACAGCGATAGCAGAATTAAACCTGTTTGCCGACAGGCAGGCTCAAACTTAAAGGCCATTTTATGGTGTCTAAACTGAACGGAGCTGAAGTTTTAAACTTCCTGGTTATAGTAAGCATTATACTTATTTCTTCACGTATCCTTGGCGAAGTTTTCAGAAAATTTAAACAGCCTGTTGTGGTGGGTGAAATAATTGCGGGCATTATAATTGGTCCCTCACTTTTGGGTTCGGTGTTCCCCGACCTGTTTAAACAAATTTTTTTAAGTGAACCACGCGCCTACGGAGCATTTGACGGTTTGGCAAATATGGGTATTATAATGCTGATGTTTATTGCAGGAATAGAAGTTGATTTAAAACAGATCCGCAGGCAGGGAAAGCAATCTGCTTCCATCAGTTTATTGAGTTTGATTGTGCCTTTTGCATTTGGTTTTATGTGTGTTTGGTTTTTTCATGATTATATTTTTTCAGTGGCGGTAACAGACAGGCTGGTTACTTCATTGTTCTTCGGCACTGCTCTTTCTATAACTGCACTGTCAGTCATTGTAAAAGTATTGATGGATTTGAATATCATGCGTACCAAGGTGGGAAGCCTGGTTGTTATTGCGGCAATGATTAATGATTTTGTTGGCTGGATACTTTTTTCAATTATTATACAAATGCTAAATGCACGGGGTGCGGATGCTTCTCTTTTTTCTTCCATAATGGTCCTGCTCTTTGTTGCTTTTATGATGACGGCAGGCCGGTGGCTGATCGATAAAATTCTTGCTTTATCTGCAAAATATTTAGCGGTATCAAGCGGCGTAACTACAGTTGCTGTTTGTTTATGCATGCTTGGTGCTGTATTTACGGAATATCTGGGAATAAGAGGAATTTTTGGCGCATTCCTAGTAGGTATAGCAGTCGGCGATTCAAAACATTTCAGTAACCATAGCCAGCACGTTATTAATCAATTTATCCTTAATATTATTGCCCCTCTTTTTTTTGCTTCTGTAGGCTTGCGGGTAAATTTTGTCACCAACTTTAATCTTTCTGTTGTCCTTGTGATTCTTGGCATTGCCTGCATTGGAAAACTTGTTGGAGCGGGAGTTGGCAGCCGAATGAGTGGATTGAATAAGGAAGAGTCTTATGCTATCGCTTTTGGCATGAATGCCCGTGGTTCGCAGGAAATTGTACTGGGCATGCTGGCGTTGCAGGCTAAAATTATTGATGAAAGGATTTTTGTTGGTCTTGTGGTTATGACAGTGGTTACGATCTTAATAACAGGCCCGGTTATGAAGTTTTATCTTGATAAAGATTTAAAAATGCGCAAACAACCCGGGGAACAATCAGAGGCGCAATTAATTGTGTTGCAGGATAAATCTGATGCAGCAGCAGCGAATGAATAATTTGTAGTAGAGATATCATGCCTGATAAAAGCTGTACTGAGATTTATAAACTTTGCCATACTTCTATAAACCATAGAGTTCTCGCGTTACCTTGTTACCTCTCAATACATGAAAATCCTCACAATGGGCACAAAGGGATTCGACGCCTAAAACAGGCTTATTCAAAATTTAATCCATTAAATCCTATCTATTTTATAGGAGTTATAGAATTTTTATTTTAAGTTTGTTAACAGCAGCTAAGCACAGAACAAAAACTTAAACTTAAAAAGCCACTGTATGGTTTCCAAATTAAGCTCAGCCGAAGTTTTAAACTTCCTAATAATTGTGAGCATCATACTTATATCTTCCAGACTACTTGGAGAGGTTTTCCGAAAATTTAAACAGCCTGTTGTGGTCGGAGAAATACTTGCAGGAATTATAATCGGCCCGTCTCTCTTGGGATCAGCATTTCCCGATCTTTTTAAAGAGGTATTTATGAGTCAGCCCCGCTCATATGGCGCTTTTGACGGGCTGGCAAATATTGGCGTTATCATGCTGATGTTTATCGCCGGCTCTGAAGTTGACCTGAAACAAATACGTCAACAGGGAAAACAGGCAGCATCTATTAGTTTATTTGGTTTGCTCTTTCCTTTTGCACTTGGATTTTTTTGTATTTGGTTTTTTCATGACTATATTTTTACTGTTCCTGCTACCGACAGGTTAATTCCGTCTTTATTTTTTGGAACCGCTTTATCAATTACAGCTCTCTCGGTAATTGTAAAAGTGTTGATGGACTTAAATATTATCCGGACAAAAATTGGTGGTTTAGTGCTTACAGCTGCTATGATTGATGACTTTCTCGGGTGGATACTCTTCTCGATCATTATTCAAATGATGAATGCCAAGAGTGATGCATCGTTTAGTTCAATTATGTTCGTATTGCTTTTTGTTGCGTTTATGATGACCATCGGCCGCTGGCTTGTTGATAAGATACTTGCCTTTTCGACCAAATATTTAACGGCTCCAAATGGAACCATTACTGTAGCAATTTGCCTTTGTATGCTCGGTGCTGTTTTGACGGAGTACCTGGGGATAAGAGGCATTTTTGGAGCTTTTTTAGTGGGCGTGGCTGTGGGTGATTCAAAACATTTTAACCACCATGTTCAGAATGTTATCCAGCAATTTATAGTAAATATTCTGGCGCCTTTATTTTTTGCATCTGTCGGGCTACGCGTAAATTTTGTAACCAATTTTGACTTGTCTGTGGTGCTGATCATTCTTGGGATTTCGTGTATAGCCAAACTGGTGGGTGCCGGTGTAGGCAGCCGTATAAGTGGCCTTAGTAAAAATGAATCACTATCTATTGCATTTGGTATGAATGCAAGAGGCTCACAGGAAATAGTGTTGGGTATGCTGGCTCTGCAAGCTAAGATCATAGACGAGCGAATTTTTGTTGGCCTTGTAGTAATGACAATGGTTACGATTTTAATAGCTGGTC
>DATBFI010000154.1:0-4060 GCA_036558585.1 Chitinophagaceae bacterium | reverse complement strand
TTTGTCATTTTCATCACGCCCAAAAGCACTGCGCAATTCATCTTTTGCTTTTTCCAGGATATCTTTTTGCTTTTTCTCTAAATTTTTTCCTGCACGGTTAATATAAAAGTTTAACATAGACATAGCAGATTGATAAGGAGTTCCCTTTCTGCGTTTACTTTTTTCAGCTGAGCGCTTTAATGATCGTGCGACCTCTTTTGGATCATGCGATTCAAAAATATGTGGTTCAAGATCTAAAGCATTGCTATGTTTCATTACGTTCGCTGACCATTTCTTTGCAGGTCTTCCTGCTTTCTTTGATGCAGTTTTCTTTTTACCTGCAGCTTTTCCCGTTCGTACCGTTTTGCGTACAGCAGATTTTCCTGCGGCAGATTTTTTCGACTTAGATGTTTTCGTAGGCATAAGTTCAGCTTTTAAAAAAATGCCACAACTTAAATGCCAGACGAAGAGGGCCTTTTAAGGAGTTGGTGGCTTTATCACTTCTTCAATAACTTTTCCGACGCATCCGCTTGGCATTTGAATATGTAACAACGCTGCGAGTGTTGCAGCAATATCAGTCATATACGTTTCTCTATTTGTTTTATCGTGTTTAATGCCCCAGCCATAAAACAATAAGGGAATATGTGAATCGTAAGGATTCCATAATCCATGCGTAGTGCCGGCTGCGCCTCCTTCTATATAATTTGGCTTAAAAATGAGCTGTATGTCTCCGCTGAGGAGCCGGTTATAACCATTGCTGCACATAGTTTTCTGTTTTTCATTAAGCGTTGTAGAAGAGAGCCGCGTTATATCAAAAGCATTGCTGACAGCATCATTTCTTAACAGATAATCTATAATCAATGATTTTACTTTTTCTTCGTCAATATTTTTTTCTTTTAGTGCCGTATGGTTTAAATACAATTGGTAATTATCCATTGTTATTATCAAACTATCGGCACCAAAATTTTGTTTCAGTTGTTGATTGATTTCAGTCATAGCATTAAGGCCATTGAATAAACCGGCAGGTAATTTATGTTCTTTTAAATAGCCCGGAACCTGCACCACGCCATGATCTGCAGACAAGAAAACAGTGTATTGTCCTTTGCCCACTACATCATCTAAGAAAGAAAAGAATTTTCCCATGTCATTATCCAGTCTTGCATAATCATCCAGTTGTTCCCATGAGTTAGGGCCAAATGTATGCCCGATATAATCAGGAGAAGATATGCTGATCGCCAAAAAATCTGTTACATCTGATTTGCCTAAACGTTCTGCAACTAATGCTGCTTTAGCCATTTCAAATGTCATGGTACCGCCATAAGGTGTGGCTGCTATCACACCGTAATTGTGCCCTGCAAACTTTGATAAGTTGTACGGAAAAGACAATTGGTCAGCACCAAAGGGTTTATTTTCATAAGGTTCATTATCCGCTGAACAATATTCACTGTATACTTCTTTAGAAAGTGAAAGATTCCAGTTTAGTTTGTACAAAGAATCAACGATTTTCCTGTTGTTGAAATTTTGGACCCAACCCGGTAATTGGGTCATGTAATACGTGCTGGTAACAAAATTTCCTGTTTGAATATCATACCAATAAGCGGCATTTGCAGAATGACCTGCCGGCAAAATAGCTCCCCGGTCTTTTAAAGCTATCCCTATTACTTTGCTTTTAAAATTTGTAGCTAATCTTAGTTCATCCGTGATCGTTGTGGTAAGCATATTTCGGGGACTCATTTGTCCTTCATTAACAGTATTGCTCCCAACGGTTTTTGCAGTATCATCCTCTGCACAGTATACTTCTTTATTTTGCTGTCTATCATACCATGTATTTCCAACAATTCCATTAATGGCAGGCACGGAACCAGTATATATGCAGGTATGTCCTGCGGCTGTAACTGTTGGTATATAAGGAATAAAAGTGTTTTCACAAGTAAAACCTTCATTAAGAAATCTTTTAAAACCACCATCGGTCTTATAAATATTGTAATAGCGATATAAATAATCCCAGCGCATCTGGTCTATCACAATCCCCACAACAAGTTTGGGTCTTGCCAGGTTATTTGTGTTTTGTTCCGGTTGGGCCTGTATCGTTTTGAAATTGAGTTGGAGCGTTGTTAAAATTATTGCAATGGCAAAATATTTCATCGTCAATTTGTTTTATACAAATGTACTGTTTGCAATCTTTCTGTCAATAATCTGTGATGTTTTATAGTTCATTATCCCCACACTTCTTTTATAACAGACAAATGCTTTAACTTAGCGGCGTTTTATAACGATTTCTCCCTTGCATTTTAACATATGAAAAATGTAGTCTTTGATGCCATTTGCCCGATAATTAATTAAAGGCTAAAAGAGCGTCACGCAGAAGTGTTATAGTAAGCAAAACTGTTTGGCTTATAAAATAAAACTATAACTCTTAAAAAATCTGAAATCCGAAAATTCCAAATCGTTTTGTAAAATGATCCTGTATAATTTGAAATGTAAATCTTAAAATCATATGGCAGATATTTTTGAACGTCTTGTAAAACATTATGGTCCTATAGGACAACATCGCGACAGAGCACATGGATATTTTACTTTTCCAAAACTGGAGGGTGGAATTAATAGCCGCATGAAATTTCGTGGAAAGGAAGTAATTGTATGGAGCCTGAATAATTATCTCGGTCTTGCAAACCATCCTGAAATCAGGAAAGTAGATGCGGAAGCGGCTAAGGAATTTGGGCTGGCTTTACCAATGGGAGCCCGCATGATGAGTGGCAACAGCAATTATCACGAGCAACTGGAAAAAGAGCTTGCAGAATTTGAACAGAAGGAAGATGCTATTTTGCTCAATTACGGCTACCAGGGTATTATGAGCGCCATAGATACTTTATGTGGTCGGCATGATGTTGTTGTTTACGATGCTGAGAGTCATGCATGTATCATAGATGGTTTACGTTTGCACCCGGGTCATAGATTCGTGTACAAACACAACGATATCGAAGATTTTGAAAAACAACTCGAACGGGCAACTGCATTAATTGAGAAGCAGGGAACGGGTGGTATCCTCGTAATTACAGAAGGTGTTTTTGGTATGGCCGGTGACCAGGGCAAGCTGAAAGAGATTTGTGATCTGAAAAAGAAATTTGAATTCCGTTTATTGGTTGATGATGCACATGGTTTTGGAACACTGGGCAAAACCGGTGCCGGAGCAGGCGAAGAACAGGGTTGCCAGGATGAAGTTGATCTCTACTTTTCCACATTTGCAAAAAGTATGGCATCCATTGGCGCATTTCTGGCCGGGCCAGGCATGATAATAGATTACATACGCTACAATATTCGCTCGCAAATATTTGCCAAGAGTTTACCAATGCCCATTGTAATTGGAAATTTAAAACGACTGGATATGTTGCGTACGATGCCCGAATTAAAAGAAAAATTGTGGAGCAATGCATTGAAATTGCAACATGGATTAAAGGAACGAGGATTTGATATTGGCAAAACAGATTCCGTTGTTACGCCTGTATATATGAAGGGTGGGGTAGAAGAAGCAACTGCAATGGTTATGGATCTGCGTGAGAATTATGGTGTTTTCTGTTCAATTGTTGTCTATCCCGTAATTCCTAAAGGGCACATAATATATCGTTTAATTCCGACAGCAGCGCATACTGATGCCGATATCGAACAAACATTGAGGGCTTTCAGCGAAACAAAAGCTAAGCTGGATGCGGGTGCATATAAGGTAGAAGCAATTCCTGATATGGCAGAAGCAAGATAAGTTACAAGCTTACATAAATTTAATTACAAACCTTTCCGGCATTGGAAAGGTTTTTTTGGATGACAGGCTTTAAATATTATTTATTAAGTTCTGTTGCTTGGGGGCATATGTCGCCTCCGTTGTACGTTTTGGGCTTTAATACTTAAGACGAAATTCTGAAATTCTATCCTTCCAATTCAATTTCTATTGTTGCATCAGTGGTATAAAAATATGAAACGTTGCACCTTTGCCAGGGATACCTTCTGCTGTAATAAATCCCTTGTGATTTTCTGCAATTTTTTGGCAGATCGCTAAACCGATTCCCGAGCCACCATATTCATGTTT
>DATBFI010000153.1:0-8262 GCA_036558585.1 Chitinophagaceae bacterium | reverse complement strand
AGTGCTCCACGTTTTGCGGTAATGTATAACCAGGGCAAAATAAATCAATTAAAAAATTATGCGCGGAATACTACAAGGTTAATGACGCTGGCTGCGTTGCCAATAACATTGTTCATATGGTTCTTTCCCGGTTTTATTATGTCTTTATTTGGAAAAGATTTTACCGGGGGCATATGGCTTCTGCGTATTCTTGCTTTGGGCCAGTTTGTAAGTGTGATAAGCGGGTCTGTAAGTTATCTGCTAATTATGAGCGGGCATGAAAAAGATATGAAAAATATCAGGATCATTAATGCAATTCTGGCTATTGTCCTGGCCTTAATTTTAAATCCCATCTATGGCGCCATAGGCTCTGCTTTGTCTACCGCTATTGCAATTGCAAGTACTAATCTGATGGGTGTAGGCCTGGTAAAAAAACGGTTAGGCTTTAGCACCTTAAGTATGCTGGGCTTTAAATAGTTTGATAATTGAGTCGGTTTTTCGATAATAAATTTTTCTGATCACCAAAACTTCTTTCGCCCAGGATTTCATCATTTGGGGTTATTAACCTTATCACCTTTTTTGTCCTGATCTCCTAACAAGATAAACTCTTCATTATGAAAAAAAAATTATTTGCTGCCTTCGCTGCATCACTGCTATGCTCATTAATAAACGCGCAGGTTTCAGTAACAACTTATCATAACGATCCCGAAAGATCGGGCTGGAACAATAATGAAACTATATTGACTCCGGATAACGTGAATGTGCGGCAATTTGGAAAAATGTTCAGTGTTCCAGTGGATGGAGATGTTTATGCCCAGGTTTTAATTTTATCTAATGTACATGTTGCAGGTAGCATGCACAATATAGCGGTTGTTGCTACAACTACCAGCAACATTTACGCCTTTGACGCTGAAAACGGGAATGTGTTTTGGTCGAAGAATTATACACCCCAGGGCTTGCGAACAGTGAGGAATACCGATTTCTCATCCCACTGCAAACAAGGGCAAAAAGATTATAAAAGAGACCTTGGAATTGTATCCACCCCTGTTATAGACCCTAACACGGAAACCTTATACTTTGTTGCAAGAAGTACAGATGCAGATGCTAACGGTAATGGTAATTATTTTGCACATCTGCATGCAGTGGATATAAGTACAGGCCAGGAAAGACCCAATAGCCCTGTTTTAATTACAGGCTCTGTTCCGGGAAGTGGTTCAGATGCTGTAAATGGAGTTGTTTCATTTAATCCGCAGCACCAGGGTAACCGGCTTGCTTTGACTTTATATAATGGCACCGTATTTATTGGTTTTGCATCCGGCCAATGCGACTGGCGACCGTATCATGGCTGGATTTTTGGATATGACGCCACTTCACTTCAACAGAAGTATATATATAACACAACCCCCAGGGCTATGGGCGGGGGTATATGGGAATCCGGAGGGGGTATAGCGATCGATAACGATGGCTATATGTATATTGTGTCAGGTAATGGTTTTGAAAATAGCATTGGCTATAATAATAATCCATCAGACCTTACTAACCGCGCTCAAAGCGCGATCAAGCTCCAGGTTACCGCTTCAGCAATAACTCCTGTAGATTTTTTTACTCCCGCAAATGGTGCAGTATTAAATGAAGGCGCTGATTTGGATAATGGATCTATGTCTGCGTTCCTGATCCCAAATACAAAAATATATGTTACTGGTTGTAAGGATGGTAATGTATACGTATTAAATACTGATAACATGGGTGGATTTAATCCAAGCGGAGATCACATTGTACAAACCATAAATTTCGGCTCAGGAGTTCTTTTACGATGCCACCCTGCCTATTACAGAAGCACTAACCATGAATTCATGTATGTATGGTCTCAATTTTCACAATTAAAAGCAATTCCGTTTGACCGGCCCAACAATAAATTCGATAAAAGTAAAATCAAAACTGGTTTAGAAACGGCGGATCCTATCTCTGCTAATATCAGTACCTCGTCAAATAATTTACAGGATGGAACTGGTATAGTATGGATAAGCCGGCCTTTTAACACCGGACAGCCTGGTGGAGTAAAGTCGCAGGTGTTATACGCTCTTGATGCAAATGATATTACAAAAGAACTATGGAGTTCGGAACAGAATGAGGCAAGAGACGATTGCGGAGATTTTATGAAATTTGCTGTTCCTACAATTGCAAATGGTAAAGTTTATTTGGCAAATGGTGAGGGTCATATAAATGTTTTTGGAATTATTGATGATAACCCTTCACAACCCGACTGCCCCGGCAACGCAATTCTTTCACTGGATAAACCGGGTTTTGCATCATCCTTTCCCGATAATCCCCATAACCCCGCAAAGGCCCTCGACGGAGATGTGAACACTGCCTGGAATAGTTCAGGCGGTGGTACACAGTGGATTTATACAGATTTGGGAATAACAGGTTCTGTTTGTAACGTTCACCTTGAATGGGATGCCAACAACTATGGAAAAGATTTTCTCCTGCAGGTGTCTGATAATGCAACTGACTGGACTACTATAAAATCTATTTCAGGGAACAACAGCACTGTGAACAGTATAAATGTTAATGCTTCAGGCAAATATGTAAGAGTGTTTGCAACTGCCAGCGGATCTAATGGAATTTATTCTTTAAAAGAATTTGAAGTTTATGGTTCTGTTATCAATGGTTGCAATACTCCTACAGGCTTAACAGTTAATGACATAGATAGCGCTTCGGCAGTCATTAGGTGGAACCCGACTTCTACAGCAACCGGTTATAAGGTACGTTTTAAACCTAAATCGTCTTCTGTTTGGCAAACATTTAATACAACAGAAGATACTCTCTTAGTCGATGGTCTGAGTTGCAACACTTACTATCAATATAGTGTGCAATCGAAGTGTGATGCTGATACCAGTACATCAACGAATGTTGGAGAATTTAATACACTCGGCTGCAATAACTGTATACTCCCTACACGTGTAAATCAAACTGATGTAGGAAATGTTGGCGAGGCAGGACTGGGGTGTTATGTTAAGCCTGATAATTATAGCGTTAATGCTTCGGGAGCTGATATTGGCGGCACTGCTGATGCATTCCATTTTGTTTACTACGATTTTACCGGTGATGCAGATTGTTCAACTAAGGTGGCGAGCATAGACAACGTAAATCCTTCCAATAAAGCCGGAATAATGATTAGAGAAGGTGTTGACGCAGATTCCAGGTCTGTTTTTCTCGGCTTAACAAGCAGCAATAAACTTGTGTTTCTCAACAGGCAAAATACAGGTGGCAGCACCATAACTGTTGTTAATCAATCCGGATTTTCACCTCCTTATTTTCTTAAAATTGTAAAGATCGGTTCAGAATTTTCAGGATATATTTCTCCAAATAATACTAACTGGACTTTAATTGGAACGACTATTAATCAAATGACTACCAATGGAGCACATGCGGGTCTTGCTGTTACCAGCCATGATAATACCCAGCTCTCCAATGCAAAATTTAATGGTCTTACAGTAAACGCTTTTGAGTGCGGGCCACTTCCGAAGAAAACATTCTCTTCTAATATAGGTAACGGAAATATAAATGGAAATGCGTGTTATTACGCTTATAACAGATACGTAGTAAACGGCTCAGGCGATATTGCAAACAAGACCGACGCCTTTTTCTACGTTTACCAGACATTTACAGGTGATAAAACAATCACTGTAAAAGTTACTGACCAGGATCAGTCAAATCCTTTTAATAAGGCAGGGATTATGATAAGATGGGCTTTGGCTGCATCCCAAACAAATATTTTTGTAGGGTTAACCAGTGGTAATGGGGCGGTTTTCCAATACAGGAATGGATCAAATAAAGCTACACAAACAACCTTTACAGGTAATTTCAAGGCGCCTTACTTTATTCGTCTTGTAAAGAGCCAGGGATCTACTTATTTGGGATATATATCTCCAGATGGTATTACCTGGCAACAAATTGGCCAGGTTGTTATTCCACCCGGAACAAAAACAAATTTTAAAGTTGGTATGGCTGTTAGCAGTGGAGATGCTTCCCAACTGTCAAACGCAATATTTGACGGGTGGAAAACTGAAGATACTTCGCCGCTACAAATGAATTTAAATGCTTCGTCCTCAAACAGTGCGAAGAACAGCAGCTTGTTGTTGACAGGTGCAGAAGGAAGTTTGAAAGTATATCCAAACCCCGCAAAAAAGAATTTTACAATAGATTGTAACATACCCAAAAAGCAGGACATATTTGTCTCTATCATAGGTGCAGGTGATGGCCGCATTTACTTTACACAAAGCGTGACAAACTTTTCAGGGAATTATCGTAAGGAATTTAATGAATCTCTCATACCAAAAGGTTCTTATATTATTTCATTAAAAACTCGATCAGGCACTAAAACGAAACTTCTTATCAAAGAATAGAAAAAAATTACAGGATTCATAATGGGCAATTGAAATGAAGACTAATGAAAACAACTCTATGCTTGTTTCAAATATTATTACTAAGCCTGTTTATCTGCATAAATGCATTATCTCAATCGCCGGCAGGCAGCACACTCAAAGGTATTGTTATTATCAAAGAGGGTAAGCCGGCTTCCTATGTAACAATTGAGCTGAAAAGACAAAAATTAAAATCAGTAGCTGACAAAAACGGCAAATTTTCTCTTGAGAAACTACCTATGCTCAATGACACCTTAATCATAAAGGGAATTGGATTTACGACATACAAACAATTTATTCATATTGATACAGCTCAAAATCTCGACATGGGTATCATTCATCTTGAATATAGTATTGTTCAACTCAGGGAAGTTGAGGTAAAGGGATTCATCCCATCATATAAAAATGATTCCAGTTTTTCCCCCACTAAAATACAAACTGCACTCGGGGATGTTCCGCAATCTGTTTCTACAGTCACTAAGGAATTGATAAAGGACAAAAACGGAATGCAGCTTACAGATGTTTTAGATGATGCGGCTGGTGTAAATCACTATTCAGGTTATGATGAATTTACTATTCGTGGTTTTAGGGCGGAAAATCCTCACCTGATTAATGGTCTCCGCACTTACAATGCGTCCCTCACCAGTCCCATGCTGGTTAATATCGAACGTGTTGAGATAATAAAAGGACCAACTTCTGTGCTTTACGGAAATGCGGATCCCGGCGGAACTATTAATATGGTTACAAAAAAACCTTTAACTGAAAATGCACTTCAGGTAGATCTTAGCAAAGGGAGCTGGAACGGCAATTGCTTTCAGGGAGATGTTACAGGGGCTGTTAACAAAACTAAAAAAATTTTGTACAGGTTTAGTACGGGTTATAAAAATGAAGAATCATTTCGCAATCAATTTTTCGCAAAATCATTTCAATTGGCACCTTCATTTTCATTCATACCCAATAATAAAATCCAGCTGAACCTTGATGTATCTGTATCACATATAAACACCGTGGTCGACAGAGGCCAGCCGGGTTATAAGAATGATTATACTTTGCGATCAACCCCAATAGGACTGATGGTTACACAGCCGGGCGATTACCTTAAAGAAAACAATATCGCATCTATAATTTCCTTTTCTTATAAATTAAATAATCACCTAACTTTTAATAGTGCATATCTTAACTATATCACCAATCAAAGCTTATCAGAACATGGAATAAATGATTTTATTACTGATGATTCGGTATATCTGTATTATACCAACAGGCATGTAAACACTGTAACAAATACTATTACCAACTATTTTACCTTCAGGTTTAATACCGGAAAATTCAGCCATCAGTTACTCGCCGGATACGACTTTATTAAAAGCAATTTTGACTTCACCCAATGGAAAGGCGGATTGCCTGATATATTTGGAGAAGGCAGCGGGATTGTAGGTACTTTTAGTTTGAAAAACCCTCAATATTCCGCAAGAGCTGTTGATGATTATGAGCATAGCACCAAAGAAGAAGATTTTGATGCGGATGCATATTACACACAGGGAATATATATCCAGGAAGAACTGAGCTTAAGCAAATGGAAATTACTTGCTTCCTTACGAAAGGAATTTTATACATCAACCGGTGATGACAGTATTAAACAAAATGTAATACTGCCAAGAGTAGGTGTGGTATTTTCTGCATCAGAAAATATACACCTTTATGCGACTTACAATATGGGCTTCGATCCTTTTGAAACCTCGCCAAATGTTCAGATTTTTAATGCTCCCTTCAAACCTATTTACAGTGAGATGCTGGAGGCAGGAACAAAAGCAAATTTTCTCAAAAACAAATTCTCAGTGACATTTGCGTTGTACCAAATTACCTTAAAAAATGTTGCGGTTAATGCCAACGATCCCGGCAACCCTGATCTGTATACACAACGTGGACAAGAACAGTCAAGCGGTTTTGAAACGGAGGCTTATGGAAATATCTTACCTAATCTTAGTGTTTATTTATCTTATGCGTATAACGTGGCAAAAATTTTAAAAAGCGATAAACCCGAAGAAAAGGGCAATATTAAAGAAAACGCCCCGCGAAATTTAAGCGGCAGCTATATTAAATACACTTTCCTGAATGGTTTTTTGAAGGGATTTACTATTTCAGCAGGACATTCACAGGCAGGTATGCGCAGCACACTCGATACAAATCTAAAGTTGCCCGGATACTGTATCCTGAATACGGGCATTCAATACACCAAAAGACATTTTAATATTGCCATGAATATAAATAATGTGGCAAATAAAACATATTGGTCAGCCGCTTACAACAATATAAATAAATGGCCCGGCGCACCACGCAATTATATAATTCGCGTGGGCTATAACTTTTAGTTATTGAAGACACACAAATTACCCCAAACCGAATGAAAATAAGTAATGAAACAGTTTACTTGTTTATTGTAAGCATGCTGTTTGCAATTTTGCAGGTTTCTGCGCAAACTAACCGTGCTGATAAAAAAAAATCGGTTGTTTATAAAGCCAATTACCAGCGAATCACAGCCAGCGGTACTACATTCCATACCTTAGAAATAAGAGATGGTACCCTTTGGGCTTGGGGAAATAATGAGAACGGGCAATTAGGCGATGGCTCCAACACAAATAGGACCAACCCCGTGCAAATAGGAACGGATAATAAATGGGTAACTGTTGTAGCCGGCCATTGCTACAGCCTTGGCTTGAAATCAGACGGCAGCCTCTGGAGCTGGGGCTACAATGGCAGCGGGCAGTTAGGTGACGGAACCACAATTGATAAAACCATACCCGAGCAAATAAGGGATGATACCAGGTGGATAATCATTGAAGCTGGTACTAATCACTGCCTTGGCCTGAAATCAGATGGTACCCTATGGGCCTGGGGTTACAATGGTGACGGGGAGTTAGGCGATGGAACTACCATAAATCAAACAAGCCCCGTACAAATAGGAACGGATTCTAAATGGACAAGCATTGCAGCAAGCGACGCTCATAGCTTTGGCCTGAAATCAGATGGTACGCTCTGGGGCTGGGGGCAAAATGCTTTGGGGGAATTAGGCGATGGGACAACCACAAGCCATGCAAGCCCTGTTCAAATAGGAACGGATAATAAATGGGTAAGCATTAAAGCTGGCGTTAGCCACAGCCTTGGCCTGAAATCAGATGGCACTTTATGGACCTGGGGTTACAATGGCGATGGGGAATTAGGAAATGGAACTACCATAAATCAAACAAGCCCCGTGCAAATAGGAACGGATTCTAAATGGGTAAGCATTGAGGCAGGCGCTAATCACAACCTTGCCCTGAAATCAGACGGTACCCTGTGGAGCTGGGGTTATAATAGCAATGGACAATTGGGCGACGGAACTAGCACAAATCGGACAAGCCCTGAGCAAATAGGAATGGATACTAAATGGGTAAGCATTGAAGCAGGCGCTAATCACAGCCTTGCCTTGAAATCGGATGGCACTCTCTGGGCATGGGGAGATAATTACTATGGACAGTTAGGCGACGGAACCAATACACAAAAAAACAGTCCCATACAAACAAGTGTAAAAATTATTGTTTGGGTAAGCATTTCAGCAGGCCGCAGCCACAAACTTGGCTTGAAAACGGACGGTACCCTGTGGGCATGGGGAAATAATTACTATGGACAGTTAGGAGATGGAACTGTTATACAGAGAGATAGTCCTATCCAAATAGTAGCGGATACGAGATGGGTAAGCATTGCGGCAACCAATAATCAAAGTTTTGGCCTGAAATCAGATGGTACCCTGTGGGCGTGGGGATATAATTATTACGGGCAATTGGGTGATGGAACTAACATACAAAGAAACATACCT
>DATBFI010000152.1:0-7016 GCA_036558585.1 Chitinophagaceae bacterium | reverse complement strand
TTTTGGTGTATTTATTAAAGTAAAATGATCCGCTTTGAAGCCAACATTAAAACCATAATTTTTAAAATCGCTTGTTAAGATATCCCCGTTAATAATAGCTTTATTTCCGGCAGAATCAAGCATTGTAAATTGATTAAAATGTATTCCCTGTGAGTTTATGGCAATAGCTTCATTTGGTAGCCTGAGTATTGCTCCTGTAATGGCAGGAGTAACAGAAGCATTTTCAAAATGTAGTTCGCCATTAACAGCAGGCTGACTTGCAGTGCCTGTGATATTTATATTTCCTTTCAGCAATCCTGAAATATCATTTAACTGGCCTGCTGCAAAGGGTTTTACAATTGCAAGATTTATTTGGTTGAGATTCAGTTTAAGATCCATACGGCCTTCACCTGTATAATACATTCCATTCAGTTTGACATCCGTATTATTTCCCTGGAGCGATACATTTGCCGCAAATGCGTTAGCCTGCTGATTGTTTACCTGGATTGCGAGATCGCCTATCGTGTCGCGTTGATACGCAAGGTTTGTTATATGCAGGTCACTTGTGAATACAGGATTTTTGGTTGGGTTGGTTATTACCGCATTACCATTGATAACGCCTCCAACCAGTAAAGAATCCTGGTTAGCTATTTTTGTAAGCGTACCTATTTGGAAATCTTTAAAATCAACCCTCACCGGAGCGTTCATTGTTTGCTCAGTACTATTGATACTGAATGATTGCCCGGCATTGCTCAAAGTGAAGTTTTTTACAAGAATCCCGGCAATTGAATCATATTGTATAAAATTGTCCTGCCCCATTACCCATTTGGTATAATCGAGCACTACGCTATCAGGTTTTAAACTCAACTTTACGCCATTCGTTACCTGGCTTAGCAATCCGGCTAAAACATATTGAGAAGCTTTTTTCTTATCTCTTACATTCAATGCAAAATCCAGTTGGTTTTTTGCAACAGAGCCTGATAACGAAGTTTGATAAATATGCATTGAAGGCGTTCTTATTCCATTCATTGAAATACTGTAGTTAAGCGCATCTGCATTTGTTTGAGCCGTTATATTTAAACTATCAACCTGCTGCTGACCAAAAGCAATCAGACGATTTTTTATTGATAAATCAAGATCATTTTCAGCACTATTGAATGTTGTCCTTATCACTGTAGAATCACTCCCGCTTAAAGAGGGCATTAGCTGCAGCAGCAGGCCTGTAGGAATGATGGTTGCATTAAACTGCCAATTTTGGGCTGCCACATTTTTTTCCTTAAAGCCCGGCAAGTTATAATACCGGTTAATAGTATTTTGTAAGGCCTGTGCAAATTCGGTAAGTTTATATTTTCCTGTCAAACTTGCTTTCAGTGCATCCGAGTTAATAACAATACTATTTTGTTCTGCAGTTGAATTTGCCACCAGTGAAAGACTGTCTGTATTTAATCGTTGTCCTGCCTGTATAACTACAAGATCATTTATATTAACTGTTCCGTTCAGTGAATCGGGATTTGTGCCAGGCATGTCCGCAATAATATGCGCATGCATACTAAGCGTATCCGTCACCAGGTGAAGGGCTTTTAAATTAATAGTGTCAATTAAAAAATCAAATTTAACTGCAGGATATTTAGGTTTTATATCCGCAGTAGCATCGAGGTTTAAACTAATGTTGGGATCATTAATGTTAGCCGCTGTATGTACAATTCCATTATTTGCATTACCCTTTATAGAAAGATCTTTATACTCATACCCTTTTATTTGTGCAGAAACAAGATTTACATTATAGCTGATATCTGCAGTCTTCATATCAAGCCCGGCCCCATCCACTGTTGCATTCATAGTTATTTTTCCCATCAGGGTATCCTGCTTGAGAAGGTAACCTGCATCTATATCTGTGAGCGTGGCTTCTGCAGAGTATACTTCGTGACTATTCATTGTTCCTTTTACATCCATATCACCCCTGTTTGTTCTTAAAGCAAGCTGTGTATTGAACTCGTTCATGCTTCCACTGAAAAATCCTGTTACTAAAAACACATCAGGAAGACGAACGGAAGAAGGAATACTATTTGGAGGCAACAGATTTATAATATCATTTTTAGTGGAACTGATCCGTGCTATTTTGATATCGTAATATGTTTTTTTCGTATCAGGCAGTCCTTTTATTTTACCTGAAAATTTAGCATAGGTTTCTCCATAGCCACTCATCTCAAAATTTGAAATCGAAAGATCCTTTACATAACCCTTTGCAGAAGCATTCAATTTAATAATTGCGGTCTCATGTCCTTTTACATTTCGTTTGAACGCAGGCATAAAGGCAAGTACGTCTTTTACGGCTATAGATGCATCTGAAAGATTGGCATCTACATAAATCTCTCCCGGATTTTTTGTGAGTGCTTCGGCAGATGGATATGACAAAACAATTTTATCCCTGATCGTAGAATTGTCTGTTTGAAGCAGCATGTTTTGAAGAGCGGCTTGTTTATCATTATATAAAAATTTCGTTTGAAATCTTCTTAGACTCAAACCGCTTTGTTCATTAAAAGCAAGCTGGTTAATGTTGCCGCTATATTCTGTTGGTGTAAATGTGAGGCCGTCTGCATTAAAAATGAAATTCTCTATATGCAAATGATTAAAATCTACACCTGATGCAGCCTTCGGCTTACTATTATCATCATAACTTAAAGCATCATTATTGAAATCAATTTTCGCTAATTGAATTTTCCAGGGATTACTAACTTCTTCTTTTGTTTTCGTCGCAACTGTATCTTTTGCGGCCTTTGCCTGTTCCGTTTTGCCTAAAACAATTTTAGCGGTAGTATTCTTAAGCTGAACATCCCGCAATTGAATCAATAGTGTTTGCAGGTTTAGATTTTCAGGATGTGTGATGAATTGACCAATATTTAGATCAGCAAGTAAAGCGGAAATATCATTCCTGTAATTAAATGAAATATTCCGGAAGTCAATTTCATCAAGTTTTAAAGCAGGATAAGTTGATGAAGAAGAAGTGTCTGCGGTTGTGGTGGTTGACTCCGGATTTTGAATAAAAGGTTTATACTGGTGAATGCGGGTGGTAATATTAGCGACAGCAATTCGGGAAATATTATACACCGAATTATCCGGGTCAAATTCTTTTATCCGAGTTTCGAAATTGCCTAAATAAAAATATACATCGTTCCCCGTTTCATCATCTTTAAAAGTGGCGCGAATATCCTTTAAAACAATTCTGTTCAGACGAAACTTTAATGTGCTGGCAGCTGTATCCTCTGTAGCTGGTTTTGTTTGCTCACCTGCAAAAGCTTTTACTATGTAATCAAAATTAAAGGATGTGTCAGGCTGAATGCGGTAAATATTTGTTCTTATCCCATTTAACAAAAGATAATCTACATTTACCTCATTATTTAATAGTTTCAACAAAGCGATATCCACTCTTAATTCTTTCCCTGCAAGCAACGTGTCTTTTCGTTGGTCTTCAAAATAAACATCTTTTAAAACAATCCGTTTTGGAAAAGCAATACTAAGGGTGCCAATAGATACATTGGTCTTTATTTTATCTTCGAGATAAGTTACAATTTTATTTTTTGCAAAGTTTTGAACCGCCGGTATTTGTATAAGAATAAATACCAGCACCAGCAGGAATATGATACTGATGGTAATCCATCCAATTATCTTCAGAGTCTTACGGATTATCGGTTTCAAGTCTAACTATGTTTAATAGTATACAGTAGAATACAAGGTCATATTATTTTCTCTCCGCCGATAATTTTCCCTGGTTGCGTTTTTGCTGATACAGCTTTATTGCTTTACCGAGCAAATTATATAGAATTAATTGCTTCACCTTTGAGATTACCGCATTCATTCCCTTCCTTTGTTTTCTTATGCTGATGAACAATCCAATTCCGTTTGTTATAAGATTAAATACCCTTGTGGGCACTCCTCTTTTTGCAATTAAAGGTATTACTGCGCGTGCAGCAACAACAGGTATTTCTTTCGGCATCTTTTTAAACTGTTCAATCATCTCCTTTTCCCGGATCTTCACTTCGCCTTTAACTTTTACAATCTCTTTCCTGAGATCTTTTAATGAATTTATATAAGAAAGATCTGTTTTATTGTTCAGAGGTGTTTGTGTCATCTTTTTTTTCTTCGGAGGTTTGTTCAAAAATAATACTGATCACCGTGTTTATTATGGTTTTTTGCAGGACTCTTTTTCTAAAAACTAATACCAGTATCAACGTTACTACGTAAAAGGCACATATTATGCCAAATCCCTTAAACGGACTATCGAGTAATTGACCAAAATACCAGGCTGCCATAACGCTCAAAAAGAGAATGACAAAGAAACCTAGCATCCCAATAAGCAGACCGGAAAACATTGCGGCAGCAAGTTTTGATATTTTTTCTACTGCCTGTAATCTTATTAATAGCAAGCGCGAATGAATATACTTTTCAATAGATTCTCTGGAATCGGCAAAAAAATCCTGTTTTGTGCTCATAAGTTTTTTTTATACAGTTTAATAGCATCAGCTTGCTGAAATAATCTGTAAATGAGGAAATATGTCAAAGCAGTCCTCAGCAACCTTTATACCAACCTTCTGTAAATCCAATATACTCATTTTCCGGCTTTAGATTGTAATAAAAATTTCGTGTGCAGGGTCGATCTTTTTATGAGGTGTCACATTTTTTTGAACTGATAAAAGAACATGAAGAATAATAATTATAGAAATCTTCTCCCTTGAGGAAGGTCTGAAAATATTGACCCGATTTGATGGTATTAATTTCCCCGCGATTACGTTTTGCAGAGATGTGCTCTCGCCTAAATGTTGAAACTGAGTAACCAATTCCACAAACTGGCAAAATGAGTAATACTCCTTTTTATAATTCTTATATCTGTATTGTATAGAAAAAAAATAAAATGCACGAGGTTTTCTTTCTCGGGAATCACTAACAAAATTTACAAATTTGAATTCCTGTGATTCTAAAGCGCTTATTATCATGCAGATTCATTCGCAAGGCTCAATTCCCGAGCCATGCAGCAAAAAGAAACCAGTTCAGAAATTTGATACATACTTTATAGAATTCTTTATGGTGGCAGACCAAAAAAACCATTGAGACTCCATTTTTTCTTTAAAAAGATCTATGGCATTATTTTTTTTACAAAACAAAGGGGTCTGGATTCTTCATTAATAACTGGGTCTTTATGAACAACACGGCTTATCTTGAATTTGAAAATCAAACTTCAAAAGTAATAATAGAAGAAATTTTTCATCCCATTCATCAAATGGTTCATGTAATATTTGAGGACGGTTATGAGAATATTTTTTTCACAGATATTGAAACCGGGGAATGGATTGAACAGGACCTGGGAATTACAAGTCTTGCAAAAGCAATAGGGATTTTGATGGAGAGCAAAGAAAAAGAGCCCTTTCACTCAATGGTTCAACTTAAGTGGTACCATGAAAATAGTGGTTATAAACCGATACATTTTGGCTATATAAAATATAAATCGGCAGGAAATATTTTCTATGCAATATTTGCTGCCAATAAAAGGTATATGTTTACCTTATTCAGAAAAAATCAGTTATGGAAAGCAATGAGCCATATCAATTTGCATTCATGGAATTTTGATCCTGATTATTTCCAGGAAGTGCCTTTTATTTTAGATACATTCCAGTTGTAAAACTTGTGTTGATTCTCCCTGTCACTAAGACCATTGGTATAATCCATATAGAGTCCATACTGACTTTGATGAATAACCATAGATGCTAATGGATCACAATAATGTTTCTTTTTGTTTAAGGTTGAGACTAATTCAGAAACTGCAAACATTCAGCTCCCGAAAAGAGCTATTTTTATTTCCAGGTTTTTCTTTTAAGGCACTTATTCCTGAAATGTCCGGACATAGTGAATATTGATAAAACTCAAATTACAGGCGCAGGACGAAACAGTTACGGACAAATGATAATATTGCTCCATTCACCGTAAATACCGATCGAATGTGAAAACAAAAAAGGTGAAAGATGTTAATTTAAAAGAGACGAACCCGCTTTTTAAAAAGGGAAAAAGATCAGCATTTCCCTTAAACATTCAACCCATGCTTGCTACACTTGTTGACAAGCCCTTTGATGAAGAAGGATGGGTTTATGAAGTAAAATGGGACGGCTATCGTACGCTTGCTTTTTTAAATAAGGGCAAGGTGGATATTCGTTCGAGAAATAATAAATCTTTCAATGAAAAATTTTATCCTGTATATAATGCTTTGCTTGAATGGAAAGTAAATGCCGTTGTTGATGGAGAAATAATCGTGGTAACTGAGAAAGGTTTATCCAGCTTTGGTGACCTGCAGACATGGCGCAGCGAAGCTGATGGTGAACTTGTATTTTATCTTTTCGATGTACTCTGGCTGGAAGGTTATGACCTGATGCAACTGCCGCTGACTGATCGTAAAGAAATATTGCGTGCAATAGCACCGGATACAAATCTTATCCGGCTGAGTGAAAGTTTCAAAACCGGGGCTGTCGAATTCTTTGATGTTGCAACAAAAATGAAGCTTGAAGGTATCATTGCGAAAAAAATAAACAGTAAATATATTCCTGGTTTTCGTTCAAAGGAATGGCTAAAAATAAAAACAGAAAAACGGCAGGAAATGGTTATTGGAGGATATACAAAAAATGAAAACACTTCAAGACAATTCAGTGCACTGCTGATGGGGCTATATGACGGTGACGACTTTAATTTCGTAACGCCTGTTGGTACCGGTTTCTCAGATAAAGTGCAAACCGCGATATTACAAAAGCTTCAACCATTCGTTACTACAACTTGCCCTTTTAAAACAGTGCCTGAATACAACAAACCTTCAAGATTTCGTCCCAATCCACCTAAGGCAGAAGTAACATGGGTGCTGCCAAAACTGATAGCAGAAATAAGTTATGCGGAAGAGACAAAAGACGGTGCAATCCGTCATCCTTCTTTTGAGGGATTGCGTGAAGATAAAAATCCAAAGGATGTAACAAGAGAAAAAGAGAAGCATACAAAAGACGTTG
>DATBFI010000151.1:0-12427 GCA_036558585.1 Chitinophagaceae bacterium | reverse complement strand
CCGGCCTTGCCTGCCGGCAGGCAGGTTGCCAGTTTTCCATTTTTAGTTTTTAGTTTGTCGTGTCTCGTTTAACGTCTGACGCTTTGACGCCAACTGCTTCAGATCAATTTTACACTCGTCATTTATCATTCATCCATTTGCCATCATAAAATAATATCCACGTCATTATCCCAGTTTGCTTTAATGTTTAATTTCCGGGGAATGCGACGAACGATCTCGGGTTGTTGTTTTTTATCAAACTTGCCGGGATCCCAAACACCATTTTTATTATCATCATCCAGCAGGCGAAGCTCATACTCGCCCGGTTCAAATAACCTGGCACTCCATTCGTTGGTTACAAGCGGAACAGACTTTATAATATTATCGCTTTGTACAAATTGCAGCACGGGGTTTTTTGAGAGATCAAGATTATTGAAGTGTAACCGCACACTCCCGTACTGGCTTTCTTTCCTGGTGGTAAAAGAAATGGTATCACTCTTTGCAAGCGTTATACCGGTGCTGTCAGCAAAAGCGTCTTTCTGAATAATTAATTTATATGCTGTATTCTCCGGCCATTTATACTGAATATAAAACTCCGCAGGTGTAGTATCACGTTTGATAGTGTAACCTGTTATTGATTTAAAGTTGGTATCTGTTATTGCAATTTTAGAAGAATCGAATGAGCTTATGCTCTTGCTAAAAGCAAGTTCAAGATTACCAAGCAAATCCTGTTCATTATTTTCAAGGTTGGTTGTAACTCTTAATCTTTTTTCTTCTTCCGATTTATTTTTTTTACCCGTCGTTACAGGTTGTGCAGCAGTTTTTTCACTTGGTTTTTCCTGCTGGTACGCATAAAGCTGTATGCGCTCGTTATTGCTGTCAACGTCTGCAGTTGAGTTATAGAATGCAAATACTTTTGTGCTGTCATCATATCTTTTTGAAAAATCATTTGGCAATACGTAAATAGCAAATTTTTGATGTGGCAAATAGCGAAAATGAAAATTTCCGCTGCTGTCGAGCCTTGTATAATAATCCGGTTTTAATTTTTTTACGGCACTGTCGTTCAGATTGCTATGTAATAAAACAATAAGTGTGGAATCGGCTTCACCGGTTTCTGCAATAGTAACCTTGCCCGATATTGTTCCATCATCAAGACTTTTACCCGTAGAAAAAACATAGGTGAAATTTTTTAAAACATTCCCTTCATTCACGTCTTTTAATGAATTACCAAAATCGAGAGAATAGGTAGTATTGGGTTTAAGCGAATCTTTTAATTTTATCGTTACTGTTTTTAATTTATTTTCTACAAGAGGCAGGTTCTCAGGATTGGGTGAAACAATAAAATCTTCTGTTATTTTCTGATCTAATTCTACATACTCATCAAATGTCAGTACAATTTTTTGGGTGTTAAAATCGGTCGTGGAATCTTTAGGTACGGCGCTTACAAGCACAGGCGGTAATGAATCCCTTGGGCCACCGGTAGGAGGAATAATATTTGCGCAACCTGTACCAGTGATTAGGCTGATTAAAATGATGCAAGCGATTATGAGAAAGTATAAAGCGGGTAATTTTTTCATAATAATCCGCAAACATAAACGCTTTACATCGTTTACTTTCCTAAGAATCATTTAAATCCTGCTTACCAACACAGTTAAATTATGACTCGAGCTCTTCCTCTTCATTTACCTCGTGCAACGCAACAGCGAGATTATTTGTTTTTACAAAATTGCACCAGTGACAATCTTCTTTACCACACCCTGTATAAAATTCTCTATTCTGAATTTTCTGCCATACATTGGCAATTTGCACTTTAACGGTGGTAATGTCTTCAGGTGTTATAATTACTTTTCGCTTCTGATAAATTTTCTTTTTATCAGGCTCAATGAAATCAAATTCAGTGCTTACTACTCTCCATTGCTTGTGCTCATAATTATCGACCAATATTTTATAAAATACAGCCTGGCGCCAGTAATCGCCGCCATTGGGTTCTTTATCGCATGGCGCCAATAATTTTTGTTTTGCCTTTTCGGGGTCACCCGTTTTATAATCCACCACATTTACTTCTTTACCGAAAAATTCAAGCTTATCAAGTTTCCCTTTTATAGGAACTCCATTCATAAGTACATTTTTAATATTCCGTTCAATAGTTACGATCTTGCTCCATGTGTAATGATACTTATCATAATAGCTGGATAATATTTCCTGCCCATACTCTATTCTCCTGGTGAATTGTTCCTCTGTAAAGCTTTCACGGTGGCGACGCATATGCCACTCAAAGTCTCCAATAAATTCCTGCTTTGCGGGAAAAGTGTCATGGTTGCTTTGCATTTTTCTAAACAAACATTCTAGTGCATAATGGACCGCAGAGCCAAATTCTGTCGCTTCATTTTTTGGTGAAGGTATACGTATTAAATTCTTAAAATAAAATTCCAAAGGACAGCGCAGGTAATTATTCAAAGCTGTTACACTCATTACAAATTTATCGAGCATGCCTGTGATAAAGTCGGCCTCAGTTTTTTCAATTTCAGGAGCAAGCACTTCGCTGAATTGCAACGCTTCGAATTCTGCAATTACCTCCTCACTTAAAAAAACCTTTTCTCCGGGCAACTGGTGCTGCTCAATTATTTCGGCAATAAACATGGATGGCTCCACATCGCTACCGTCCCTGTTAAAACGCTCATACGAAATAATTAAATGTTGTTCTGCCCTTGTTAAAGCCACGTAAAACAAACGGCGTAATTCTTCCTCACCTTCATACTTTGATTGTGAAGTAAATATTGTGTCAGGAAACCGATAGCTGCCGTTAGGTTTGCGTTTCTTTTCCCAGTATCCGGCGCTGCACCCTGCAAAAAAAACATACTCAAATTCTAATCCCTTACTGCCATGTGCTGTCAGTAAATTCACTCCCTTATCACTGCCGCTTATTTGAACGAGCGGCAAAGTGATTTCTTCTCTCTCCATCAGTTCAATAATATTTACCAGTTGTTTTAAATTTAAGAGTGGATCACGTCTTGTTTCTTCTTTTATAAAATCAAACAAACCTGTTAATACCTGCAAAAACCATATCCGTTCAGCGCTTTGCATGATGCAGGAAAGTACACCTGCCCGCTGAATTATTTTTTCGACCAATGTTTGTAATGTAATATTTGGCACATCTGCTACCATTTGTTCGATAACTGCACTTGCCTTTTTAAGTTGCGGATTTATACTTTGCGAAAAAAGATCTCTCGGCGGTTGATTTGATCTTTCATACAATAATCTCCTGAGAGACGTTTTACTATCACTGAACTGCTTATTAGCTACTTCAATACTTAGCTTTGCAATTTCAACCGGTGGAATGGTGAACCAATCAAAATGCAGTATCTCAAATAACATTTCATCTCCGCTGAAAGGAATATCATGTTCCGCAGCTAAATATTTCAGAAACACAATGATCTTTTGTGCCAATGGGATCCCGAGAATGTTCACGCTTCGCTTGCTAAAAACCGGAATATTGCGCAACCTGAAATGACGTGCCAGTTCTTCCCCATATCTGTTCTCTTTGTAAATAATACCAATTTTCCCTGCCTTTACACCTTGTGCAAGGAGCTTTTCAACCTGCAGCGTGATGCCAATCATTTCCTGTTGCTGCGTTTCATATTCTTTTATCTGTGGTGCATGCATCAAATGACTGATCTTTGGATTAGAAGCACGAAGCTCCTTATTCAAATTATCAATCTTGTTGATCAATCGTTCCCTATTTCTATCGATCAATGTTTTTGACATGTCAAGGATGGGTTGCGTAGAACGATAGTTATTGGTAAGCACAACAGTCAATAAATCTTTCTGGTAACTTTCAGCAAATGCGAGCATGTTCTCAATATTTGCCCCCTGGAAGCGGTAAATACTCTGGTCATCATCGCCTACAACAAAAACATTTGGTTTATCCCAGTAATTAATAAGAAGTTGCACAAGGCGATTTTGTGTGCCGCTGGTGTCCTGGTATTCATCAACAAGTATGTATAAAAATTGTTCCTGGTAATGGCCCAGCAATGCTTTATTTTCTTCAAATGCTTTTATTATCCAGTTTATCATATCATCAAAGTCATACCTGTTGCGGCTTTGCATCAGTTGCTGAAAATGTTCAAATTCATTTACAGCAGCCCTCAGCTTTTCCATTTTTTCTTTTTCTTCATCAATCTTATCTGTTCTTATATCACCCTTTTTAAATGAACCCGTTGGACGTTTGGCAATATAAGTTTCCCTCGTTGGTAGGTCTGCGAGATAATCATCTATACGCTCATTAATGAAAGCAGGCGTCCATCCTTCACGTTTCATTGTACTAAACAAAGATTGAAGATTGTGCATCTCAAAATAAACATCGCCCCTGTATTTTTTCAGAGGGTGGTTTTTCGGAAACGAATCAATAAGCTGCTTAAGTAATTCAACACGTTCCAGGTCAGAAACGGGATCTAAAGTTCTCTTTTCAAACAGCGATAAATTTTCCTGTATAACATCATTACAAAAGGCATGAAATGTATAAATGTTCACTTTATACGCAGCAGGGCCAATAAAATGGAGCAAACGTTTACGCATGGCCACCACACCTGCATCAGTATAAGTAAGGCATAAGATATTTTCGGGTTGCGTATCGGTATCAAGCAAAATTTTTCCAATACGTGCACTTAAAATCTGTGTTTTGCCGGTACCCGGACCAGCGATCACCATTACCGGTCCCTCAATAGTATCCACAGCAAGTTTTTGCTGTTCATTCAGCCTGTTATACTCCTCGTAAAATTTTTCCAGTTGTTGTTTATTCGCCATGAGTCAAAGATAAAGTTCTGTGCTATTTTCATGATGGAAGCTTATGCACATAGTGTGCTTATTTTAAAAAAAATACACCTGTTCATATTCTCTTTTAATACAGTTTCAATCATGTGAAGAGACACGAACGTGGCTTACAAACATTAAATTGCAAACCTTACAATTTATCATTTTCATTTGCTTAAAAACGTTAAATAAAAAAGTAATTTTAAATGAAAATTATATTGCTGATTTATGTGTGCAACAGAGGTCATAGCAGCAATATCGATCGGCCAAAAAAAAATTCCTGTACATGATTTGGGCTTAACCTCAAACCTTCATTTATTCATAAAATCGCCGGAGGATAAAATGAAAACACCATGGCTTCTTTTCGTACTTGTAAATTTATTTTTACCAACAATATCGTTTACACAAAATTCATCCAACACGCCGGCTACCGCATTAGAAATTATTTCTGCGGTAGAACCGCAGCCATTACTTGCACAAGCTATTCGCCTGAATGATGCTTTATCATTTTTAGGAAGTGCATTATCAAAAGAAGATGCACAAAAATTAAAAGCACTGCAGGATAAACCACTTACACCAGAAACATCACAGTCTGTTCAAAACATTCTCGATCCATATTGTCTTGCAATGGTGGATATTAATCCCGAAGCGCGTGTAAAAGTTTTGCGCGGCCCGGCAAACGCAAAACTGATTCAAGGCGGATGGACCAGCTTTTTGGTTAAAGTACATAACGAAGCAGGAGTGACAGCACAACTTCAGGTACAAAGTGCAAATGCACAGCCCGACCTGTATATTTCCACTTTTAATGCACGCGCATTGGAAAAAAATTTGCTCACGCAGGGACAGGTTGCCAATCGTTTTCTTGAAATGCAGATATACCGCAGCCGGCCCTTGCTTCCGAATCTTTCAGGATTAAAATTGGAATATGCAGTGCTGCAGATCTATAGTAAAGATGCAGGGCAACGTGAGGCAGAAATCGGTTTCAATATCGGGCAAGGCACACAGGATATTGGTTTCCGCAATATGATCAATATTTTATTCAATATACATTCTTCAGTAAAAGTTGTATTCCATGTGAAAGATGACGATGGCTCTCCAACAATGGCATCGTTCACAATCACAGATGGGGTCCAGCGTTTTCCTGATGACAGCACTACGGATTATCGTTTAACACTTGCAGAGCAGAATTATGCAAACATGACAATTGACGGAACAAAAATTCCTTCAAAGGAACTTACAGGCATTTACCCGCTCCCTTCACGACGGGTTGCTTCTTTTGACGAGTACCCTGATTTTTTCTTTCAGCCACAAATTTATCGCTCAAACGGTGAGCATGTTTTTTTGCCTCCCGGAAAATAAAATATAATATTTACAAGAGGCCCCGAATATATTATGCAGGCAAAGCAAGTCATCGTGCCTGCCGGTAAGGATTCTGTTGAAGTTTCGTTTCAGTTAAAGCGCTGGATCAATATGTCAAAGGTCGGTTGGTATAGCGCAGATCATCATGTGCATGCAGCCGGATGCAGTCACTACGAGAGCCCGGAGGAAGGAGTACCACCAATTGATATGTGGCGGCAAGTTGTTGGAGAAGATCTAAATATTGCTGCTGTTCTCACATGGGGGCCGAGCTGGTATCATCAAAAAACATTTTTTACGGGCCAGGCGAGTCCTCTTTCTACCCGTGAAAATATTATGCGCTATGATGTGGAAGTATCCGGATTTCCTTCCTCTCATGCGGGACATGTTGTGCTGCTTCGGTTGAAAGAAGACGATTATCCCGGAACAACAAAAATTGAAGACTGGCCAAGCTGGACCTTACCGGTATTAAGCTGGGCGAAATCGCAGGGGGCAGTTGTTGGATATGCTCACTCAGGCTGGGGTCTTGAACCAACAGGACCAACAAAAGATCTTCCCAACTATGTGTTACCAAAAATGGATGGCATTGGTGCGAATGAATACATAGTAACTGTTACACAAAATGTTGTTGATTTTTATAGTGCCGGTGACACTCCGGCGCCATGGGAATTGAATATGTGGTATCACACCCTGAACTGTGGTTTTAGAACCAGGCTCAGCGGGGAAACTGATTTTCCCTGCATCTTTGATGAAAGGGTTGGAATAGCGCGCAGCTATTTCAAACCCGATAGTGCGTTGAATTATGATGCTTATGTTGCTGCGATTAAAAAGGGAAGGTGTTATGTCTCTGATGGAGGATCGCACATCATTAATTTTTCCGTTAATGGAACTGAGCCGGGTTCAAACAATAGTGAATTGTCACTTAACGATGCACAAACAGTGAACATTACTGCAAAAGTTGCTGCCTATTTACCCGAGCATCAAAATGAAGAAGGCGCAGCCATTGCACACAGGGCATTGAATGAACAACCCTATTGGCATATTGAAAGAGCACGCGTTGGAACAACAAGAAAAGTTCCGGTAGAACTTATTGTAAATGGCAATCCGGTGGATACTGCAGAAATTGTGGCTGATGGGAAATGGCAGGATTTAAATTTTACTTATGCATTAAAAAAATCAAGCTGGATCGCGCTAAGGGTTTATCCAAGTTCTCATACAAATCCTGTTTTCGTGATCCTTGATGGCCAACCTATCCATGTGGAACAAAGTGCGCAGTGGTGCCGTAAAGCAGTGGATCAATGCTGGAAGATGAAACAGGCAAATATTCGCCCGGCAGAACAAGCCGCTGCTGAAGCTGCTTATGACAAGGCCCGTATTGTTTATGATAAATTAATTGAAGAATCTTCAAACAAATAAGATTTGATAAGAAAGAAATTATATGCATTGATCAGGCTTAGTTGCCTTAACTATTCAAATCGGTAAAAGTCTGACAGGATTTTATGCAATGGCTTAAAGGAGATTATAGACAGAAAAATCATTTCAGCGCATATGATGTAATTTCTTTTGTAACTTTCTTAAAAAGCTTATAACCCATGAAAAAAGGTTTCCTAACACTGTTTTCGTTCATACTGTCCATTAACATGTTATTTTCGCAGCATTGCGATAAATACATATCCTTTGAGGAAGATAAAACAACGGGTGATAAAACTTATACTGCAAACGATTTTATCAATATAATAAAAGACGGGGATACAAGCCTTCGCGTGCTAACCTTGCTGATCAATCACCAAAAATCCATGATTCTGTCTATAACTACTGTTAACAGGATTAAATATGTTGACCCTGGCGATGAAATATATTTCACGTTTGACGATAGCACAAAATATACATTAACTGGAAACCAGGATTTTAATACCGAAGGCGCATTCTCGATTTATCTCGGCGATTTTAAAAAAAATGATGAGCTGTTGAAACTTCTGCTTACAAAAAAAATTACAGCAGTACGATTATATTGCAGGTCCGGTGTATTAGATGTTGATTTATCAAAATCAAATAGCGATGAGCTTTTTGAAGAAATTAACTGCCTGAATAAATTACTCAAACGATCAGGCTCCTGAACTCCGGGCTGCATATAAACTTTACATTTTGTAATGAGTGCACCCACTATTCTGCATGGTATAACGCAGACGATATTTCTTTTTTTGCTTTACCTTCAGCCTGCATCATTACTTTAAGCGCATTGCCGCCGCCGCTATCGAAATATACCACACTTATTTTGTGATACCCTTTTTTTAATGCGACTTTGCCACCTTGCTCTATTGTGCCGTGATTACCATCATTATTTACTACTTCAGTCTCATCAATAAATAATTTACTCCCGTCATCAGATTCAGTAAAAAAATCATAGATACCATCAGTATCAATTTTTATATATCCTTCAAAAGCAAAAGCAAATTTTTCTTCGCGTTTTTTTTCGTTGAGTGAAATCTCTTTCACTACTCCTGATCTTAGTGGTTTGCCTGAGTTAACAGATTCGAGATTTATTTGTCCAACAGGTTCATAATAACGATACTTAATTCCCTGTAGCAGCTTACCGGTTTTTGTTGCAGACAGCCATTCATATTTTATTGCCTTCCCACTAACAATGACACTTGGCAAAGCATACTGTTCTATTGCAACTGCTTTAATTTCCGTGGTTTTATTAAGCCTAAAAGGACTTTCATATCTTTTTGAATTTTGAGCAGGATTACTGCCATCAGTGGTGTAATAAATAATCGAACCCGGTGCACCTGTTATCTCTGTAACAGGTTTTGTTGAACCGGTCTCATAACTTACATGAATGCGTGGCTTATGTGTAAACTTTCCGTAATTGCTGATCTTTACCGCATAAGCATACGGAGCCTTCATTTTATCAGGATCATATTCAGGCAATTGAATTGTTATATCATCGCCATCCTGTTTCCATGCTATATTTTCCTTCGTTGACAAGAAACTGATAACGGCCTGCGGGGGAAGTTGGATATCTTTTAAAACCAGTTCCTTAGCCCGGGGATACTTTGGAAATATAGCATACAAAGAATTTGAATCAGGGTTATACGTATAAAAAATTTCTTTCACTGCATAACCCGGCTCGGGATCAGTAGTTAATTTCAATAACACATCACCACTTCCCGATGAAGGCTTATAATCTGTTCTTCCTTTACTCCATTGCGCAGGAATTTTCCATCGCTCTGTATTGTAAATAGCCTCGCCGTTTATTTTCAACCACTCACCTATCTGCAGTAATCGTTCCTGCATAATTGGTGGAATTTTTCCATGTTCGTCGGGGCCAATATCCAATAGAAAATTCCCGCCACGACTTACCTTATCGATCAAATTCAAAACAAGTGATTGTGCAGAATTGTAATCCCATGCGTCTTCTTCACGATTGTAGCCATATGAGAAACCCATGCCCCTGCTTTCTTCCCAGTAATGATCTTCAAAATCAAGATCTGGTTGGTATTCCGGTGTGTACACACCACCATGATGAAACCTGATACCCGCTCCCCACCGATCATAAGTAACAACTTTATCCTTCACAGGGCTTTCATTATACAACCATTCCAGAAATTCTTTTGATTTCCATATACTGTCGCCCGCTTCCCAATCACCGTCTGTCCAAAACACATCAGGCTGGTAATTATTAATCAGCTCTTTCATTTGCGGCCATGCATGCGTTATTGCGTATCCCTCTTTATTCGTTATCCATAAAGGATTATACCATTCGTACAATGAATAATACATACCTGCATGCACACTTGTTTTACGGACTGCTTTAAATAAATCACCCAACAGGTCCCTTCGCGGCCCTGTAACTGCCGCATTCCATAAAAAACCCCAAGTATCATTTGCAATCTCGCTTGGCCATAAGCAAAATCCGTCATGGTGCTTGGAGGTAAGTACAATATATTTTGCTCCTGACTGCTCAAATAAATTAGCCCATTCATCGGGATCAAACAGCTCTGCTTTAAATTGTTTTGCAAAATCGTAGTACGGGATATTATCAAACTTTACTTTGTGATAGGCGACCGTCGTACTATCACCGCCGCGCAAACGGTTTTGATACCATTCTGCATAACTTCCTTTTGGAGCATATGCAGGCACAGAATATACGCCCCAGTGAATAAAAATTCCAAACTTGGCATCTTTATACCATTGCGGTACAGGCCTGCTGTCAAGACTTTCCCAGGATGCTTTATAATCTTGAGCACGGCCAAATACTGAACTGAACATGACACAAAGAACCGGCAGTAATTTTTTCATGTTTATTATGTTTTAGAAAATCGCGGAGCAAGACTTTTATCAAAAAGATCATGGCTTATGTATAAAGTTCCGGGAGACTTTGAAAGAAATAAAAAAGGTTTACAATCAGCAGATACCAGGAAGCAATTTTTTGCTAAGAATGTGTTGAGTTGTTATTGACTGCGAGTGCATCAAAAATATATGGTCGCGTTCGCAGGATGAGAATAAAAGTTAGTACGGAACAACTTTCAACAGACTTCTGCATAAGAATTCCTTTTTAAAACTGCAGGCTATTACCTAAAAACGCAGGTTAATAACTATTCTCCACAATCAGGTAATTGCCGCTACTCAAAACTCAATAATTAAATAATCTTCGTACTGCAATGTTAGCAGCACAATTTCGAGATAAGGATTTACAACTGTAAAAATTTCCGAAACGATATTCAGTATTCCTCCTTAATAAAAGAAATCAATATCCCTGAAGACTTTGACCTGTCATTTTTATCCTTTCATTTTAAAACTTAAGTTATGAAAATCACAACACTAATTATCCTATGCAGTGCAATGTTTTATGGCACCAACGGGTTATTTGCCCAGAATTGGGCAATTGGCGGTAATCCGAATGCTGATGTACCTGCAGGTGGGGGCCGATTGGGCACAAACGGTGACCGGTCCGTAATCTTTGAAACCAATAATACAGAGCGTGCCCGTTTACTAAACGGGAATGGCTTTTGGGGTTTTGGCACTACTGCTCCCAATTCACAAGTACACATTAACAGCCCGGCAGGTACAGACGCATTAAGAGTGCAGGTAAACGGAGCTTCAAAATTATTTGTTCATAATGGAGGGGGTGTTTCTATAGGAACATCTTCTATTCCTCCTGCCAATGGCTTGCTTGTATCTGGCAGTATTGGCGTTGGCACTTCAACGCCCGCTGTAAAGCTGCATGTTGTAAATGGAAGCGATGCCAGCCCGGGTGGTGGCGGATTTATTGTATCCGGATATACTTCGGGAGGAAACATTGCTATAGATGATAATGAAATTATGGCAAGGAACAATGGTGCTGCAAGTACACTGTTTTTAAACGATGATGGGGGAGATGTAAATATAAGCGCAGGGGGATTATTTTTAGAAAGCTCCACCAATTTTGTGGGCGTAGGAACTACGGCTCCTGCTGTTGACCTGCATTTGGTTCATGGAGTTGGGAGTGGCGTCACGCATGGGTTGCGTCTTAGAAATAACGGTGGCAATAATGAAGACTGGACTTTTTATGTTAACAATGCCGGCGGTGATTTATTCTTATATGCCAATGGTAGTTTATTAGGATCATTTAACGATGCAACAGGCGCCTACTCGGCTCTATCAGATATCAGGAGAAAAAAGGATATTGAAAAAGCGCCTGATATAATGGATAAAGTATTAACGCTTGATGTAAAAAAATATCACATGCTTGAAAGTGCTCCCTCTGATAAAAAACGTTATGGCCTAATAGCACAGGAAGCGGAGAAAGTATTTCCTGAAGCGGTAACACATATTATACAGGACGATGGCTCTGATATTTATACATTAGATTATTCTGTCTTTGGCATAATTGCCATTAAAGCTCTCCAGGAGCAGCAGAAAAAAATTACCACTTTAGAAGAACGTATTGCCAAGTTAGAAGCTGCCATAAATGCTGGTGCTAATAGCAATAATATAAGTAAAGAGACAGGAAGTGCTTCCCTGGAACAAAATATGCCCAATCCTTTCAATCACGCAACTACTATCAGGTATCATATCCCTCAGAATGCAAGTGCAATGATTACTATTTATAACGGCAATGGTGTTCCCGTAAAAACTGTAAAGGCTAATGATTCAGGCATTGCAACCATACAGGCGAATGAATTAAGTGCGGGAACGTATACTTACAATCTTGTAGTAAATGGCAGGATTGCTGCCTCTAAGAAAATGGTATTGCTGAAGTAATAATCTGAATCCTATAAAAAATATTTAAAAGTTTATA
>DATBFI010000150.1:0-4026 GCA_036558585.1 Chitinophagaceae bacterium | reverse complement strand
CTATTTCCAATGCTCTCAAAGCTTCAAACTGTTTAGCGGCAATCATTCCACGAATCTGTCGATATAAATTTTCAATACTCATAAGGCTGGCCTTTTAAAAAATAAAATTACAAATGAAAAAAGCTGATATTATTTCCTGATAAAAATTGGTTTAATAATTTTAATTAAAGCCTCTGCTTTTCTATTTTTTCTTTTTTGTTTCAAGAACGGTTTTGTATGCGGTATATAAAGCATCAGAAATGAGTTCAGGCGGAACTTTTCTTAATTCAAAAGTTGTGACGCCCCGCAAACCCCATTTGTTAGGCACAGGATAAACAGCAGATTTATCATATGAGCAGTAAACGGCCTGGTCTTCTTTTGAAAGCATGATGTTTGCCGTTTCGTTTTGTTCAAGAAGCGTTGCAAAAATTCTTCTGCCTGTAACCTTAAATGCGATTCTTTCAAAATGCGGGTGCTGTTCTGTGCCTTCAAATGAAAGCGCAATTTTTTTGAATGTTTCGATAGTAACCATTGTATTCCTTTTTTGTGTCAACACAAAAAAAACAGGAAAGAAAAATATACAGCGCCTGTAGAAATTAAAGGTAAACCTCATTCCATCATCATTATTGCAGCCATCGTTTCAATGCCTTCCCATAAAAATTTTATCTGTACATTTTCATTTTCTGCATGTTGATTATTGTCATAGTTCACTACAGGCACTGAGATCACTTTTGCACCAAGATATTTTTCAAACAAGAATAACGGCAAACTTCCGCCTGAAGATGGTTTTAAAATCACAGGATAACCAACAGTTGATTGCACTGCTTTAATAACACGTTGCGCAATGGGTAAGTTCATTGGCGTTCGTTGCGCATTGTAGCCGGCACTCGTTGTTATTTTTATAAGATAGCCATATTGTGATCTTTCTTCATCTGTTGGTTCATGATCTATGATATGATAACCCTTCGATTGAATGTAATCTTTTACTTTTTGCACCTGTCGCTGAACATCATTTCCGTGCACAAGCCGCAGGTCAAGTGTTGCTTCTGCGGCAGCAGGAATAACATTCGCTGCAAGTTTACCTGCATTTGCACTTTGAATGCCATTGATATTTAATGAAGGCAAGCTCAGTAGTTCAAGAAAAGATTTTCCTTCGCCATCGGGGGCAGCAATACCCAATTCTTTTTTCAATGTTTCTCCAACATCAGCAATTGCCGCGATCGCATTTTTTTCTTCGGTTGTAAGCGGAATTACATCATCATAAAAGCCTTTTATCAACACATTGCCTTTGTCATCTTTCATTTCTGCTAATAATTGCGCCAGCCGCATCGCAGGGTTTGGCGCCCAGTTACCGTAATTGCCGCTGTGCAACGGGCGTTTGGCACCATACACCGTGAGATCCATATTTACATCCCCTCGTACACCAAACGAGATCATTTTTTTGCCCGACACATCTCTTGGGCCGTCAACAATGATCCATACGTCAGCTTCTAACTTTTCCTTGTTGCCCTGAAACATTTCATCAAGATGTGGTGAGCCAACTTCTTCTTCACCTTCAAAAAAGAATTTGACGTTATTCACAAGAGGGATATTTGTTTTTTTTAGAGCATCATAAGCGTTTAGTATCGTCATCACGCCTGCCTTATCATCCGCGCTTGCCCTGCCTGTCAAACGCCAGTCATCATTTAACACCTGCCCTTGTTTATAATTCACAATAGTTCCGCCATGTTCAACAGCGTTTGTAATAAAAACAGGTTTAAAGGGCTGTAACCCGTTTGTCCATTGTTTTGGATTCACCGGCTGACCATCGTAATGTGCGTAGAAGGCAATCGTTCTTTTTGCGCCTGCAACTTTTATTTCTCCATATACTACAGGATTCACACCGGCAGTTGTTCCATGCAACAGCTCGCTCCTGATGCCTCTTTGCTCCATCATCTTCTGAATAAATGCCGCGTTCAAAGGAATGTTTTCAGAATCACCTGATACATCGGGTATGGCAACAAAACTTGTGTACTCATCAATCATGCGGTTCTTATTCGATTGCACAAATTGCCTTACTTTATCCGGAAGTGTTTGTGCTGATACCTCAAACGAAACACAGCAAGTGATCAATAATAAGGAGTAAAAAAATTTCATAAGCAGATTGTATTTGTTTTGAAGTTGATTTAAAACCAGAGATTTTCAAAAACTTTTTTTGTTGTATATTTTTTTTTGAACTGTGCAGAGAAAGAAATATTAGGATTCTGTTGTTCAAAAGACGCCTTTGGACCGTTGCATCTTTAATATACTGTTGCACATTTTTTTCTTTGTACAATAAATATGTTGAATCTTTAATCGCACAAAAAAATATTTATCAGCGATGATAAAAGAACCATCATTACAAATCCTGCCTGCATTAGATGAAGAATGTGACCGGGCTGCTGAATTATTTGCATCTTCAGAGCCATGGAAAACTTTGGGAATAACTTATGAAAATGCGAATGCAATGTGCCACGATCCCCGATACCTTGTTTATATTGCACACATCGAACATAAGCCTTGCGGGGTAATAATTCTTGATCCCCGGGGTGTTGCAGGGGTGCCATATATCAAATCAATTTTGGTGGAAGAAAAATACAGGAGTCATGGTATTGGCGCTGCACTTATTGCATTTGCCGAAAATTTTTTTAAACAAACTTCACCTCACTTGTTTCTTTGTGTATCTTCCTCGAATCAAAGGGCGCGCTCCTTTTATGAGCGTTTAAATTATCGCGTGATTGGTGAACTGAGAGACCATATCAAAGAAGGTGAATCAGAAATATTAATGTATAAAAGAATTTCATGAATACAACCCGAATGCCCTGGCGAATTGTTTCTATACTTAGTGCTACTGCTACTGCCGGTTATATGTGCCGCGTTAACGTATCCACGGCCGGTCCCTTACTGATGAAAGAATTTAGTTTGTCAGAAGTAGAGATGGGTCGCGTATTCAGCGCTTTTATTTTGGGTTATGCATTGTTCCAGGTGCCGGCGGGTGCACTTGCAGATAAATGGGGAACACGTAAAGTGCTCATGCTCGCTGCATGGCTTTGGGTAATTGTTACGGTGCTTCAGGCAACAGTAGGTTTAGGATTTTTTCAGGCAAGTATTATTTCTGCGCTCACTGCCTTTATGATCTACCGTTTTATGCTGGGTATTGCGGCATCCCCAACTTATCCGGCATCTGGAAAAGGAGTAGCATCGTGGGTTGAGCCACCTTTACAAGGACGTGCCAATGGCGTGGTGCTTGCATCGATAGGACTTGGCGCGGCACTTACTCCACCGCTTGTTTCAAACGTTATGGTAAATTGGGGATGGAGAATCGCTCTCGTTATCTCTGCTGTTCCTGCATTGATCGTTGCACTGCTTTGGCGAAGAATTCATGTACCGAAAACTTCACCAACAAAAGCAATTCAAAAAGATTTTGCTTTTGATACATCATCAGATAGTGCAAAGCTGCGCTCGAAGAATTTTATATTGCTTAGTATCAGTTATACACTGGAAGGATATATTGCTTATATATTCGTCACATGGTTTTATATCTATCTTGTACGAGAACGCCATTTTGAATTATTGTCCGGCGCATGGATGAGCAGCCTTGCATGGATACTCACTATTATTTCCATTCCTCTTGGAGGAATTATTGCCGACCGTTTAGGTTCAAAATCTTCGATACGTAAATGGAGTCATCGTGTTGTACCTATGATCGGTCTTTCTTCATCGGCAGCATTGATATCCATAGGGGCACATACGCAGAGTGCGATCGTTGCTGCCATTTCTCTTTCTTTTGCCACCGCTTTGATCCTTTGCGTTGAGGCTCCTTTCTGGACAACGATGATGAAAATAGTTGGCAAAAACAGCGGCACAGGTGGCGGAATCATGAATATGGGGACCAATGCTGCAGGAGCAATTTCACCGGTGCTTACACCGCTGATTGCATCTTACGTTGGATGGGAAAGCGCCCTTCACATCGCCGCAATAATTGCTGTTGTTGCTGCTGTGTTGTGGTTAGGGATAAAGGTTGATGGA
>DATBFI010000149.1:0-14066 GCA_036558585.1 Chitinophagaceae bacterium | reverse complement strand
CATAAAGACCCTGATATAACGCAGTAAGGTCACCAGGTTTAGAAGAGAAAATCCCGATATTCGGAAATGGGATTAGATAATGGAATAAATTTTCATCGAAAGGATATAGATTAAAACCGGCTTTTTAAGTGAGTGATGCTTGTATGTGTATCAACACAAAGCATTTGAAGTAATACGGCCGTCACCAAAAAACTAATCTAATTTTAATACAGCCAGAAACGCTTCCTGGGGTATTTCAACGTTGCCAATTTGCCGCATACGTTTTTTACCCTCTTTCTGCTTTTCAAGAAGTTTGCGTTTTCGGCTGATATCACCCCCATAACATTTTGCTGTAACGTCTTTACGCATAGCACTGATGTTTTCACGTGCAATTACTTTTGCGCCAATAGCAGCTTGTATAGCGATCTGGAATTGCTGGCGCGGTAAAAGCTCTTTTAATTTTTCACAAAGCTTTCTTCCAAAATCTGTTGCGCGGCTGCGATGTATCAGGGCACTCAATGCATCCACTTTATCAGCGTTCAGCAAAATATCCATCTTCACAATATCAGCTTCACGATAACCAATGGGAGAATAATCAAATGATGCGTAGCCACGTGTCTGGCTCTTAAGCTTGTCGTAAAAATCGAATACGATCTCGGTGAGCGGCATTTCAAAAATAAGTTCAACACGTGTTTGCGTGAGATAGCTTTGATTGATAAGGATACCACGTTTACCTAAACACAATGTCATAATATTTCCAATGTATTCAGGCATGGTAATGATCTGAGCTTTAATAAAGGGTTCTTCAATCCTGTCAAGCCTCGTAGGATCAGGCATTTCAGCGGGATTATTTACGTTGATCTTATCTCCTTTTGAAGTGTAGGCGATAAAACTTACGTTTGGTACGGTTGTAATTACAGTTTGATCGAATTCGCGTTCAAGACGCTCCTGGATGATCTCCATATGAAGCAGGCCGAGAAAACCGCAGCGAAAACCAAAACCCAATGCCTGTGATGTTTCCAATTCAAATGTAAGTGAAGCATCATTGAGTTGCAGTTTTTCCATACAATCGCGCAGTTCCTCAAACTCATCCGTATTTACCGGGAATATGCCGGCAAATACCATTGGCTTTACTTCCTCAAATCCTTTGATCATTGGAGCAGGATTATTTGCAAGGGTGATGGTATCACCCACTTTTACTTCCTTCGCATTTTTAATACCGGTAATTATATAACCCACATTACCACAGCCCACTTCATCCTTAGGCATCATCGTTAATTTGAGAATACCTACTTCGTCGGCTTCATATTCCATTGTTGTAGATACAAATTCAATTTTATCTCCTTTTCTTAAGTTACCATTGATAATGCGATAGTAAACAATGATACCGCGAAAACTATTGAATACGCTATCAAATATCAGGGCCTGCAGGGGCGCATCAGGATTACCCTCCGGCGCCGGTATTCTTTCTACTATCGCTTCCAGAATTTCTTCGATACCAATCCCCGCTTTACCACTGGCTAAAAGAATATCTTCTGCCCTGCATCCAACTAAGTCCATCATTTGATCCTTTACTTCGGGAATCATGGCACCGTCCATATCAATCTTATTGATAACAGGAATTATTTCAAGATCATTATCGATAGCAAGATAAAGGTTACTTATTGTTTGCGCCTGTATACCCTGCGTAGCATCAACTAATAATAAAGCGCCTTCGCATGCGGCTAATGCACGGCTTACTTCATAACTGAAATCAACATGACCGGGAGTATCAATAAGATTTAGAGTATAATCTTCCCCTTTATAAGAATAATTGATTTGTATCGCGTGACTTTTAATTGTGATTCCCTTTTCTCTTTCCAGATCCATATCATCTAATACCTGGTTCATCATTTCCCGTTCACCAATTGTATGTGTATGTTCGAGCAACCTGTCAGCCAAAGTACTTTTTCCATGATCGATGTGAGCAATAATGCAGAAGTTCCTTATATTCTTCATCATGCCGCAAAGATAATCATTGAATAGTCTCTAATTGAAGAATTCACTCTATCTCCTGTTGCACAAAAACGTAATGAAAATTTGCTGATTTTTTTTTAATCTGCCCTTACTATTATTTTTAATAAGCAGTTTGTAAATTGCATGCCTAACTAAAAAAATAACTGCTGCATCCTGGTGAGCTTGTCTGTGAAAAGTAAATAACTTTTGCCGGTAAAAAATTAAAGCAATACCAATGATTGACAGCTTTCTCGAATTTCTTTATAAAATTCTTCCTGCACTGCATGTATTGGCAGTTATAGCGTTGTTGCTGAAAATGATTGTTATATTCCGGGCTAAGGGTTTTAATATAGCTGCTGTGTTTGCAAGCCTATTTCGCATTTACACCAGAAGTGAGCGATATATGACAAATAACATAAACCGTCAGCAATACATGCGGATTAACAATTACATTAATTACTATCTCTACATCTGGATATTGATAACTATAATTATCTTACTTGTGTTTCAGAGTCAATAGCGATTATTTGACTATACACTTCTTTTATTTGCCTGCCAACAGTTGCATAACTAAATTTCTCCTGCGCATTTTTTGCAATGACTTTTCTATCATAAGAATGGTACCTTGAATATAATTGCTCCATGGCTTTATACAACGCATCTTCATCCTCATTATTGACAAGCACGCCATTTGACGTATCGATGATTTCTGGTATGCCGCCAATATCGGTACTTATAACCGGCACACCGCAACATAATGCTTCAATAACTACACACGGAAGATTTTCGAAGCGACTAAACATAATCATAACATTAGAGAGTTTTAATACCTCCGCCACCTGTTCATAAGATATAAATCCCTTAAATAAAATATTTGTATCGGGAATACCCAAAGCTCTTGCGGATTGTGCTAATGGTACGCTGGCTTCTCCTGCTATTACTAATTCAGTGAAAGGATGTTGCGCACAAAATTTTGCATATACTCTCAAAATTCCTTCGGGGTTTTTTTGATATTTTAAAGTTGATACATGAACAAAACGAAAAACATCACTATCCTCCTTTGTACATACATCGTTAAAAAAATTTGTATCGGCAACATTGGGAACTGGAGTATAAGGAATAACAGAAACCATCTTTTGCACGGCTTTACCGAGTTGACTGCTCACCGGTAAAAAAGCCGCAGCATGAACAAGGATTTTTTTTGTATAGTATTTAAAGAAAAAATTTCGCCTGGGGTAAGCATCTTCCGCTTCATTATTATAAATGGCCCAGTGTTCTGTAACAACATAAGGAACACCGTATGTTCGTTTCAGCCAGTATGCAACAATGCCTGCCTTTATTGGTATGTGCACATGCACAATATCTGGCTTTCCATAGAGTGAAATGTATTGTCGTATTTGTTTTTTGAAAAGTAAAAGATACCTGTTAAATGAAAACAGTCTACCAGCAAGAAAGGTGTTATTCAATTTATACAACACTATAGTTTCAGAGAGATTCCCATTTGTTTCTGTAGAAATATCCACCTGATTGGTTAATATATTATTCTTATCGGGCTCCAGGTGTATTACATCCACTTTACAGAAAAGAGCGGTGGCCCTTGCATGGCGCTGAATAAAATCGCCATTCACAGCATCGAGTTTATTAGGATACCAGCTTGTTAACCAGAGGGCTCTTATCATATCTTAAAAAATCGTGAACACAACATAATCAAAACATAAACACATACGCACAATTATCTACTCATCTCTTTACCATTAATGTTCTCAACCAGTAATAATCCTGTTTTCGCCACCTGAAAAAATCAAAAAAATGAATATCATGGTCTTTATTAAAGACAAATAATGAATAGCCCAGATTTACTACATAACTAATCGTACTAATCAGGGCAGCAGCTACAATACCAAAACGGGGCACAAATAAAAAATCACCCACTACCATAATAACAAGTGCGAGAATAGCTCCCCGCACATTCACCCGCAGTTTGTCCACACCGGAAAAATATGCCGACAATAATGCAAGAACACTTAAAGAAAAAATTCCCGGTAATATTACAAGCATTGGCAATTGCATTTTATTAAAACTTGCACCAAATACATACATAAAAAGATAATTACCAATAACCAATACAATAATAAAAACACCGAGAAACAATTGTGAGAACAATCTTGCTATAAGCATAATAGAGTTACTCAAACGCTGTCGTTCAATACCACTTGCTGTTCGGGGAAACACAACGCTTGCAATTATTTGCGGGACTACCAGCATCATTTGTCCAAGTTTTGACACCTGTATATAATTTCCAAGATCGGCATCAGTACAAACAGGACTTGCCTTTACAAATAAATAATCAATTCGGTACACAAGGAAAAAAATAACATTCGCTGCCAATGCAGTAAGTGAATATTTCAAAAAACGTAACACCATTTCTTTTGCAGGGAGCCCAACAGTTCCCTCTTTCCTGTTCGTGATAAGAAACGAAATAAACAAAATGATGCCTGAAAGGAGGAATACAAAAAAATAGAGGTAAATAATTCTTTGTGTTTCATCATTACTTGTTATAGCATCTTTCCCCGGGATTATTAAAACAAATGCAAAATTCACGAGTGATAGCAGGAAGTTCGGAAGAAAATAATTTTCCCTCGTATAGTATAAGGCAGTTAGGTAATTCATAAACGACTGGCCGCACACATAACAAAATCCATACAAGGCATAAGGCCACAAATAAGCATTTGCGATTGAATGATCTGCAAGAAAGAAAAAATAAACCAGGCCCATCATAATAATACCTGCAACAAAACTCCATAAACCGACCAAACTTATAAGCTTATTTCTTTGAATAATTTGAGCAGAAGCAAAATAAGTAATACCTGCGTCGAGGCTCAAACCAAGCAATGTCTGCATAAAAGAAAAAATAACAGTAAGGAAATAAATATTTCCCGTACCGGCAGCCTGGAGATATCTTGATAAAAATACATTCACAAGTAAAACCGAAAAGAAATAAAATCCTCGCCAGATAATGCTTTGTGCCAGTAATTTCTTAAAATTCATCTTGCAGCTAAAATACGATTCTTTTTAGCGCCCGATGTTGAGTATAATATTCAAGGGATTTGATTTTTTGTGAGCAGCAATTCAGTTGTGCCTGTGCTTTAATTTCTTTTTTCCAAAAAACATGTCAAACAATATCAATCCCAATACCACATTAAGCATTAAAAAAATATTGAGGAATTGTTTGCCAAAGTATTTGCTGATATCTAACTTATACAAAGCAAATGGTGAAACATTATTTTCTGTCGAAGACCAATTGATTTGTGCAAAACCATAGATCAGTAACCCACTAATAACAATAATAAAAAAAGCAGCAATGCCATTAATGATCCTTTTATTGATATAGGTCTTCGTTGCGGGAGCTATATGTGATTGAGCAATTTCTTCCATTACATTTTTTGTAAACCGCATAGAAGGCTCCTCTAATTCAACAGATTCATGCATAAGCCGGTTTACCTGCTGCAATTCCTGGTATTTCTTTTTCCATTCATCATCATTCTGCAGCAACACTTCAATCTTTTCTCTTTCTTCCTCGTCGCAGACATTATCTATGTAATTCCACAGACGTTGTTCTATATTGTTAGGCATACTCAATTCATTTTGTCTTGTCTAAATCAATCTAAAATATTTTTCAATTCACCTGCAAAATGTGTTTCAAGTTTTTCTTTTAATCGCCGTCTTGCCCTATGTAGTTTTACTTTTGCAGTGTTTGATGTAATTCCCATGATCTGCCCTATTTCTTCCAGGCTTTGTTCACCCTTATAAAATAAAGTGATGATGGTGGCATCATCTGCATTTAATAAACGGATAGCTTTGTTCATCAATCCTGCTTTAGATTTATGCTCTGCTTCTTTTCCATTTATTACGCCCGTGCTGTTTGCGAATTCAAAGATTTTTTCATTATCAAGTGAATAAGTTACAATTTTCCTTTTTCTTAAGAAAGTGATGCATGTATTTGTGGTTATTGCATACAGCCATGTGCTGAACTTTGAATCACGCCGAAAATCTGCTAATGAACGGTAAGCCTTAACAAAAACATCCTGCGCTATTTCCTCTGCATCTTCCCTGTTGACCGTATAACGTAACGCGATGGTAAAAACAAAATGCCTGTAACGGTTCACCAATTCGGCAAAAAACTGCTGGTCACCCTGCAGCACCTTGCTGATGATCTCGTTATCTCCTGCTCCGGCATACATAAACAGGAATATGACTACGCATTTCAAATAAAGGTTACGCTACAAGTTAAGCATCTCCCGGAATAAAAAATTTTTTCGCAAAAAGCTGTAACAATTTTTCCAGAGTCAAAGTCCTATTTGCCAAACATATTTAAACAACACAATCATTAATTATGAATGCTTATGTAATGCTAACATCAATATTGGTGCCGCTCGGTGGAATGGCGATGTTATTTGGAATCGTATACCTCTACAAAAGAGAAAATCTTGCGATGATTGAAAAAGGTATGAATCCTAAAATTTACAGGCCAGCCCCTTATTCCAACTTAAAATATGGTTTATTGCTCGTAGGAAGTGGCATTGGGCTTTTGGTCGCTTATCTTATTGATATGGCCTCCACCGCTATCGATGGTGAGGAGAATCCTTCTATCTATTTTGCACTTATTGCCATCTTCGGAGGATTAGGGCTCGTATTATCTTATCGCATAGAAAAGAAGGAAGTGCTGGATAAGAATATGGAATGACATATTTTTTGGGGCAAGCTTTTATTCATTAGACATTCCTTGTTTGCGGTCAACCGGGATCAATTCTACTCCTGCCCGGCTATCACGGATTCTGAACTTTGCTCAGCCAGGTACTGCGCTTGATGTTCTCGCCACAGTCTAAATAAACGATATTGTTTCAGGGCTTCTCTGTAGCAATAAACATTGCCAATAAGTACACAGAACCACGAATAAGTCAACAATATTTTTTTTATGTTCCGGAAGCTGTTCATCATTTACAGTTGGTCGACGACCAACGCGGCAGCGAAAACAATCAAGTCGTTATTTAAGAATCTGATGCTGACGAGGGCGCACCGGCTTGTCTCGGATGGCGTCCTCGCCAACCGCCTAAGCAATGATAGTAGCCACAAGATTACTATAAACAGGGAACACTAATGAGTTAGAAAATATTTTTCCTTTGCTGAAACCCCGCCAGCACCACCATGAAATATTTTTGTGTCTTTCAGTGCCCGCTGTGGCAATTATAACTATGTAGCATTAATTTCATACATCCATCATAAAATTATTCCATGAAAGTTTACAAAAGTTTCTCACTTCTTCTTGCTTTATCATTCTGCTTTAATTCATACAGCCAGCAAAAAAATTTAGCAGAAAAACTTGGCTTTCCCAAAGACACAAAGCTGCTGATTCTTCACGCTGATGATGTTGGGCTTTCTCATTCAGAAGATTCTGCAACCATTACTGCATTTGAAAAAGGAGGAATTACTTCTGCAAGCATTATGGTGCCATGTCCCTGGTTTCCCGAGATTGCTGCATATGCAAAACAGCACCCTGAATTTGATTGGGGCATTCATTTGACATTTACATCAGAATGGAAAAATTATAAATGGAATGGTGTAGCTCCATCAAGTGAAATTCCAGGTTTAATTGACAAGAATGGATACATGCACACTTCAGTAGAAGAGTTTGGGAAGAATGCAAAGGCTGAAGAGGTTGAAAAAGAAATAAGGGCGGAGATACAAAAAGCAACTTCCTTTGGAATCAGATTAACGCATCTTGATAATCACATGGGCAGTATCCTGGCCTCACCTGACATGATTACGGTTTATCAAAAAATTGGAAAAGAATATCATCTGCCTGTCCTGGCGCCAATGAATATGATTCGCATGATGGCTCCTCAAATGGCAAAGTATATTGATACAAACAATGTTGTGGTCGTAGATAATTTTGTTTCTGCATATCCTGCAATTGCTGCTGACAAATGGAAAGAGTTTTACAATCAGGCTATTCAAAATTTAAAACCCGGTTTGAATGAGATCATATTTCATCTTGCGTATGATAATGATGAAATGAAAGCTATCACGATTGATCATCCTGATTTTGGCTCAGCATGGCGGCAAAGAGACTTTGATTATGTTACAAGTGATGAATTTAAAAACCTGCTGAAACAAAATGACATACATCTTATAACGTGGGGAGATATTCAGAAGGTAATGTATAAGGCCCCTAACCCCTAAAGGGGAACAGAAATTGAAATCTGAAATCTGAAGTTTTACAATCGGAAACCTGCAATCCTTAATATACAATCTGCAATCGAACAGATGCCATTTATACTTCAGATAAAGTGATTGACGCAAGGGACGATGCCATGAAACGCTGCTGCCGGTAACATTAGAAATTACAAGAACCAAAAAAATCGAAATCCGAATTTTGAAATCCGAAAAATTTTCAGATTTCGGGTTTTGATTTTGAATTTTATAAATCAAAATCTGCAATCGTTTAGCATTCACTCAAACTAATCGGAATATGAACCGCTAATCCCGCTTCTGAAGTTTCCTTGTATTTACTGTTCATATCAAGTGCAGTATTCCACATTGTTTTAATCACTTTATCAAGACTAACTTTTGCATAATCAGGTGCACCCTGCAAAGCAAGCTGCGATGCAGTAATAGCCTTGATTGCCCCCATCGTATTGCGTTCTATACAGGGAACCTGCACAAGACCTCCAATGGGGTCACATGTTAAACCCAAATGATGCTCCATTGCAATTTCTGCAGCCATTAATGCCTGTCGTTGTGTGCCACCCAACACTTCCGTTAACCCTGCAGCAGCCATTGCAGAGGATACACCAATCTCTGCCTGGCATCCACCCATCGCAGCAGAAATAGTTGCACCTTTTTTAAATATGCTACCTATCTCTGATGCGGTCAACAAAAAATTGATAATATTATCTTCATTCACGCCATCGCCAAAAACTACATAATATTGTAACACAGCAGGAATAACACCGGCAGCGCCATTAGTAGGCGCAGTTACAACACGGCCAAATGAAGCATTTTCTTCATTCACTGCAAGAGCAAAACAACTTACCCAGTCAAGTATATACTGAAAAGAATTTCCACCTTTACGTATTGCCTGCACCCATGAATTGTATTCGTAATAATCTTGCCCCTTAATGAGTTTTTTATTGAGATCAAAAGCCCTTCTGCGTACATGTAATCCACCGGGTAATTCACCTTTGGTATGGCAACCACGATACATACAGTCTCTCATTGTATGCCAAATGCGGAGCAATCCTTTTTTTGTTTCTTCCTCATTACGCCATGCATTTTCATTTTCCATCACCACTTCATGAATGGTCATACCGGTTTTCATGCACCAGTGCAAGAGATCATCTGCGGTGTTAACAGGAAAAGATAACTCTACTTCAGATTTAGTCCCGCTCTTCTCCCCTTCTTTTACAACAAAGCCACCACCAATGGAATAAAATGTTTCACTAATACTGTCGCCATTTATAAAATCTGCAAGAAAGGTCAGGCCATTTGGGTGAAAGGACAATGTTTCATTGTATAAAAAATGAACATCTGTTAAAGGATCGAACTCAATCGCGACCTCATTATTCAACAATAATTTTTTTGAAGCAGTGATCTCTTTTATTTTTGGAGTGATTGCATTCACATCGATCGTTACAGGATCTTCACCGCATAAGCCAAGTATCACTGCTATATCAGTCCCATGTCCCTTTCCTGTTTTTGCCAGGGAGCCGTAAAGCAATACCTGTAGAGTTTTTACACTATTTAATGAATATTTTGTTTGAAGTGTTTGCAGAAAACGCATAGCCGCACGCCAGGGGCCGAGCGTATGAGAACTTGATGGACCAACACCAATCTTAAACATATCAAAAACAGAGATCGCTTCGTGTGGCATAGCAATGTTTAAATACAAAACTACATCATCGTGAAACGTGAGAGGACAAAACGTAAAAAGTAATCCGGATAATAAGTTATCTTTTATAATGACCTTTAACTTTTTTTACGCATTTCATTTATCATCTTGTGCAATTATATAAGCACTTTAGTAATTCCTGAAAATTGGGATTCATGAAAAAAATTCTTGTTACTATTTTGCTGGCTGCAATGCTGCCTGCCATGTTTGATGGTTGCAAGTCCTCTGTTACAGCACCTCCTGATGCAAAATTTTATTTAATTAATGCATCCCCTGATTCGCAGGGTTTGGATTTTTTTCTTGATGGGTCAGGTGTTGTAAACAATCTTATATATAGCCAGGATACCGGTTATTTTTCTACTTCTCCCGGCATACATGACCTGGTATTTAAAAAAGCAGGCACATCAAAGGATCTGGTAAACATAAACATGTCTTTAACTGCCGGACAGCCCTACAGTATATTCGTAATTGATTCTGTAAACAAGTTAAGACCTGCGGCAATTGCCGACAGCACAGTCGTTCCCGTGGGAGATACTGTTAAGGTTCGACTACTTAATTTTTGTATTCACTCTCCCTCATTAATTGCAGAATTTTTTGTAGACACTTCAGTTGTTTTAAGATATTTTTCCCGCACTTTTAATGATCAAAACTCAAACCCATCACAAACACTGTTCAGTAAGATTATCGCTCGCAGTTATACATTAAATCTCAAAAGATCCAAAGACTCTTTCCTGATAACAAGTTTTAAAAATATTCAGCTCTCTGCAGGAAAAATTTATACTATCTATCTCAAAGGTTCATATGATAGCACCAATAGTAACTCCATAGGTGAAGGTATTGTGCAGCACAACTGATTAATCAGTAATACATAATGGGTGATTTTGTATTTAAAATTTCTATTTATTACGAGCTGTACCAGGTATGGCATCGCCGCTTGCTACGCTCCCTGCCTGCGGTAGGCAAGAGTTTAAAGTTCCTTTTTCATGGGAACTGAGCGCGGCATCCTGTACTGAACTCATTTGGCATCACTCATTTACGTTCACTTTCATGGCCACACCCGACAGGTAAAATGCTGGTCAATATTTGTATCTAATTTTCAGCAATGCCTGAAGCCACAGATGAAGAAATAAAAAAAATGAAAAGCTAAGCTTTTACATTTACTGCTTTCAAAAATGTTCATAAAGATTTTACAACTTTAATCACATCGAATTGCTTAATGCTTACTTTTGCGCCAAAATTTTTTGATCATGCAACTGTCGTCTCTTCTTGAAAGATTTAATGAGCCTGAAACACTAAAGATGGCCAAATTAGGCCGCGAATTGCGCGCAAAAGGAATTGATGTGATTGACCTGAGCCTTGGTGAGCCTGATTTTGATACACCGCAACACATTAAAGAGGCAGCGATAAAAGCGATCAATGACAACTGGAGCCACTATACTCCAGTTGCCGGTTACCTGGATCTTCGTGAAGCAGTCTGTACCAAATTAAAGCGCGATAACAATCTTGATTATAAACCGGAGAATATTGTTGTATCTACTGGTGCCAAGCAGAGTCTTGCCAATACTATCTTTTCTCTTGTTGATGATACTGATGAAGTAATCATTCCAACTCCTTACTGGGTTACTTACTCTGAGCTTGTAAAAATGGCAAGAGGAAAAGTTGTTGAAATACGCACACATGCAGATGCAAGTTTCAAAATATCTCCGCAACAATTGGAAGATGCAATTACAAGCAAAACAAAAGCATTTTTATTTTCATCACCGTGCAATCCATCAGGTGCAGTTTATAATAAAGAAGAATTGAGTGCACTTGCAGACATATTTAGAAAACATCCCCAAATCTTTATTATCTCGGATGAAATTTACGAATACATCAATTATGTTGGAAAACATGAAAGCATTGCACAGTTTAATGATCTGAAGGATAGAATTATTCTTGTAAACGGTTTGAGTAAAGGATTCGCGATGACCGGTTGGCGGTTAGGGTATATTGCTGCCCATCCTAATATCGCAAAAGCTTGTGAAAAAATACAGGGCCAATTTACCAGCGGTACTAATTCTATTACGCAGAAGGCAGCGATAGTTGCTTTAACTGCCGATCTTGAACCTTCTTTTGACATGGTAAAAGAGTTCTCCCGCCGAAGAAAAAAAGTGTTAGAGCTTGTAAAAGAAATCCCTGGCATTCAATGTTTTGAGCCTGAAGGCGCTTTCTATATTTTTCCTGATGTAAGTTCCTATTATGGAAAGAGCAACGGAGAAGCGATCATTCGCAACTCTGCAGATCTTTGTATGTACTTATTAAATACTGCACACGTTTCATCTGTAATGGGCGATGCATTTGGCGAGCCGGATTGTGTGCGTTTTTCCTTTGCCAACAGCATGAAAAATATTGAAAGGGCCTGGGCACGAATTAAAGACGCACTAGAAAAACTGAATAAGGTTCCTTCCTTCAGTGAGAAGCAAGCAATAAACACAACCATGGTAAGATGATATGGAGTTTTTGCTGAATTATGAAAGACTCCAATCAATTGGATCTAACCCGTCTTTCACAAGAAAGTTATTGGTTTTGCTAAAATGTCTGCAACCAAAAAATCCTTTATCTGCACTAAACGGTGATGGATGTGCAGCTTTTAAAACATGATGTTTTGTTTCATCGATAAGTAATTGTTTGTCCTGTGCAAACCTGCCCCATAATAAAAAGACCACATTTCTTTTTTGTGACGATATAATTTTTATTACTGCATCAGTAAATTTTGCCCAACCGATTTTTGAATGACTCATAGGATCTCCGGCTCTGACTGTTAGAGAAGCATTTAAGAGGAACACCCCTTGTTCTGCCCAATGTGTGAGGTTACCCGTTTTTGGAATGGGAGTGCCGATATCATCATGCAGTTCTTTATAAATATTTACCAGTGAAGGAGGTAGCGTAATACCATTCTGTACCGAGAAACAAAGTCCGTGTGCCTGACCCGGTCCATGGTAGGGATCTTGTCCAAGCAATACCACTTTAACTTTACCAAAAGGTGTTGTATTAAAAGCATTAAAAATAAGGGGACCTGGCGGATAAATTATTTTGCCTTGTGCTTTTTCAATTTTTAAAAAAGCAACGATCTCTTGAAAATAGAAGTTGGCAAACTCATTCTGCAATACTTCTTTCCAGCTCGCATCTATTTTTACATCCATCTTCTGTATCCCGTTTGGGATGCAAACTAAAAATTAGTTTTTTACGGCACAAACAAAAAGAGCTTTGGCAATAGTTTTGTCGCCTTCTGCCGGTATTAATGAAAAAATTATAAGAGTATTTTTGATAAAATAATGAGGCGCAGGATAGGCAAATCTTTATCGTCTGCTATATTAATTAGCCTCACTTACCTCAAAAGTAATGGATTGCTTTTGTCTGTATACTACAGGTTTGCCTTGCTGCATCGCGGGCATCCATTTTGGACTTTTCTTAAGAACTCTTACTGCTTCTTCAGCCACACCATAACCGGGGTCGTTTAACGCCATTACTTCACTTATCGTTCCATCTTTTGAGACAAGGAAAGAACAAATAACAGTATAGAGACCTGCGGGGGCCCGATGTTTTACCGGCACATTGCTTTTCAATGTATATACCAGGAATGTTGTCCATCCATCTACACCACCGGGAAACTTTGCCTCTACCTGCACCGTTTTTAACTCTTTATCATAATCATCAATACCACTTACAGACTGGGTACTAAAATCTCTAATCTGGGGATAACTTAGGTTACTTAAAACCAGAAGGGACAGAGTTAATACAATTTTGTACATATATTGTTAGTTTAGGGTTACTACAAACTTAAAAACCACCTGTTAGCAAGTGGTCATTCATAATATTGGATTGAAAGGATACCCGAAGATAGCAATATTCATTTCATGAAAAATTGGGCAAGCTGATTTTAATAGCATATTTAGTCCTTCTTAAGTTTCTGCACTTGGCTCTATTTCTCAAATTAAAAGTGAACTTTGTAAAGGACTTTTATTTAAAAATATTATTTATAAAAGTTTAATCTTTGAGGCCCGTGTAAATATTTATTGAAACCCTGATAGTAAAAGCAATTTTAATAGCTCCTTATATTTTGCACTTTAAAACTGTACATTTGCCACCGCCTGGTCCGGTAGCT
>DATBFI010000148.1:0-5132 GCA_036558585.1 Chitinophagaceae bacterium | reverse complement strand
CAGGCCGCTAAGCTTGTCGGGTATGGTACCGTGATAATGGTCCTTTTTCAATTCAAAGAATCTTTCTGGAATAAAAAGGCTGGTTTTATTTTAAGTGATGAGAATATTCCAACCTGGTGGACACAATCACCTGATATTTATCCATTGCTTACAGGATGGCTAAGTGGTTCAAAGGCCAAAACACTACCGGATGCAAGTACTCAAAGCATTTTTGAGGAATCATTACGCTCACTCTCTTCCATTTTCACCATAGAGAAACGGATGCTAAGAGAAAAACTTACGGCGTGGAAAGTTGTTGATTGGTCATCGGATCCCTTTTCTTTAGGCGGATATAGTTTTGACAAACTTGAAACTGCAGCGGCAAAAAAAATTTTAAACCTGCCAATACAGGAAACGATATTTTTTGCCGGTGAAGCTTTATACGAAGGTGAGTCGCCAGGCACCGTGGAAGCAGCACTGGTTAGTGGGAGAGAAGTTGCGGAAAAAGTTATGGCTTCGTAAGAAGCAAAATACAAAAGCAAAAAATCAGAGATCGAAAAATCAAAATAAAAAAACAGAAAGCAAAAACTCAAATTCTGAACTCAAATCAGACACCACAAAATCAGACATCAGAAATTAAAACATATCTTGTAGTTGTTTACAAATGATATGTTTAAAAGACAACTCCCAACTCCCATAACAGTATTGATGATCGTAACGCTCATTGCAGCTATAGCCACCTGGCTGCTTCCGGCAGGACAAATATAATACGCTGTCATACCAGGGTGATGACTCGTTTGCAATAAACACTTCCAACGGAGTGATTCAGCTTCCTTTTTCGCAACATACTTTAGACAGTCTTCACATCCTTATAACTGTAGATAAATTCAGGAACGGCGATATAAGAAAGCCGGTTTCCGTTCCCGGCACTTATCATCATCTTCCACAAAACGGGCAGGGAGTTATTGATATAATAAAAGCACCAATAAAAGGAATTTATGACACCATCGATATTATTTTATTCATACTGGTGATCGGGGGTTTTATGAGTGTTTTTTATCAAACAGGTGCAATGGAAAAAGGGCTTATTTATCTTTCGCATAAAATGCGAGGAAAAGAAAAATGGCTCATCATCACACTTACTTTCCTGTTTTCATTTGCCGGCTCATCTTATGGCATGGCTGAAGAAGCATTGGCATTTTACCCTTTAATGGTCCCATTGTTTCTTTCAGCCGGTTACGACCTGATAATGCCTGTAGCTGTTATCTTTGGTGGCACTGCATTGGGAACGCTTTCTTCTTTTTCAGATCCATTTTCAACCATTATCGCATCAAACGCTGCAGGAGTTAAATGGACAGATGGCCTGAATGGAAGAGTACTCATGTTTGTTGTATCAACAGCCGTTACAATTATCTATTTCGTTCGCTACGGAAATAAAATAAAGAAAGATCCGGCTGCCTCTTTGGTTCGTCGTATTGACGGGGATATAAAAAGCCCTTATAATACACTTGGGATAAACACAAACGTGAATATAAAACTGGAACGTAAAACGAGTTTACTGCTATTACTTTTTCTTTTCACATTTCTTATCATGATTGCAGGAGTTATCTTTCTTGGTTGGTGGTTGCTGGAAATGTCGGCCCTGTTTCTTGCCTCAGCCATTGTCATCGCGGTGCTCACTCACATGAAAGAGAAGTTGTTTATCGAAAAATTTATAAAAGGCGCAGAAGGTTTATTGTCTGTAGCCTTTATCGTAGGGGTTGCACGGGGTGTTACAGTAATTCTTAACCAGGGTTATATCAGCGATACTATACTTTTTTACTCTGCACAGTTAGTAAGCACCATGCCACCGGTGCTATTTATCCTTATCCTGCTGATACTGTATAATGTGTTTACTTTATTTATTTCATCTTCATCTGGTATGGCGGTGGTAACTATGCCCATCATGGGTTCGCTTGCAATTGTGGCAAATGTGCCCGGTCGTGAAATTGTAAATGCATACTTATATGGCATGGGCATTATGATGTTTATTACGCCCACGGGTTTGATCTTACCGTCATTGGCACTTGTGAACGTAAGCTATAAGGCATGGCTGCGGTTTATGTGGCCGCTCATGCTGATGTTGTTTCTGATCTGTTCCTTGTTCCTGATAATTGGTGTGAAAATGTAAGATGTTTCCCGGGTCTAACTTGATTGAACAAAACAAAACAAAAATAACTTTGGTAGGTACTGCAGCAGATAAAAGAGCTTATGAACATGAACTATCATACTATCCACAATAGTTGGCATAATGTTATTAATATAGCTCTGGTTCCTTATCTTCAACTTTTAAAATATTGAGCATAGTTTAAGGTTCAACATTATAACAATCCGTACTGAGTAATACGTGAACAACAGGAATGGCAATAACTATTTCTGAATTATATAAATGTTACGGAGGCTTATAATGAAAATAGCAATAATGATGCTGGTACATAAAAATGAAGATCAGGTAAAAAGACTGATCAGGCATTTATCAAAGGATTTTGATATTTATGTACACATTGACAAAAGGGTTCCAATAAAAATTCAAAATGAGAAAAACGTATTTGTATATAAAAAGTATAAAGCATATTGGGGTTCTTTTAATCAGATAATGGCAACATTATATTTATTGGGAGAAGCATATAAAAAACAATATGACAGATACCTGCTTATATCCGGGGAAGATTTACCAATAAAATCAAGCGAAGAAATAATAAAGTTTTTTGAGCGGGATCAAAATGAGTATATAACTATTGAGAAATTACCAACAGGAAAGCATCTGAATGCAGGTTTAAACCGTGTTACCAGGTATTGGCGAAATAAGAGATGCAGCGGTGAAAAAAATATTATTTTCAGCATATTCCGAAGAATTGAAATTACCTTATTCTGTTTTATAAATATAATCAGAACACGCCCTGTTGATTATGAATTTTATGGAGGTGTAAATTGGTTTAATTTAACAGGTAACTGTGTAAAAAGTATATTCGAATATATCGGCAGAGATAAAAAATATATTCAAAGGTTCAGGTGGACACGCTGTGGAGACGAAATATTTTATCAAACGATAATTCATAAGATTGCTAATTTAAACGTGATCGATAATTGTTTAAGGTATATTGACAGGACAAATGGTGGTGCACATCCAAAGACATTACGGGAAGAAGATTACGGGAAGATCATTAATTCGGACAGCCTGTTTGCAAGGAAATTCGACATAAATGTTGATAATAATATAATAGAAGCAGTTTATAAAAGGATACATGGGATAGAAAATGAAGGTAGAAATAAAAAAGGCACAGCTGTCAAATATAGCAAAACTGTTTATGCCTAGCTGCATCCGGATGATCCAATACCCTTCGGCCGCAATGCCTGTTCAAATGGTAACTTTGATTTAGGCTAACACAAATATTTATTCAACTACTGTTTTTCTGTTTATAGATCATCCTGATAAAACTCGGCAACACAATTAACAACAACGGCATGGCAATAATAAAACCACCAATGACCGCAATAGCGAGCGGCTGGTGCAACTGTGCGCCGGTGCCGATACCAAGAGCAATAGGCAGCAGTGCGATGATCGCGCCAAGTGCTGTCATAAGTTTGGGACGAAGACGTGTGGAGATGGAATACACCACTGCTTCATCTGCATTATTTGTTTCTTTGAACGATTCATTGAATTGAAGAAAGGTGAAGATAGCGTTCTCACCAATGATCCCCACGATCATAATGAGACCTGTATAGCTGCCAACATTAAGCGGAGTGTTAGTGAGATACAGGGCCATGTAGCTGCCTGAAATACCAATTACAGCAATGAGTAAAATGGTGAACCCTATTCGAAAATCTTTATAAAGAAATAAAATAACGCCGAACACGAGCAGGCTTGCCGTGATGAGAATGATTAGCAATTCGCTGAACGATTGTTGCTGCTGCGCATATGCTCCGCCATATACAATTGCATAACCCTGAGGCAAAAAAATTTTTGAGGATACCTGATGCCGAATGTCTCTCATTACACTGCCAAGATCCCGATTTTCGAGACGTGCGGTAACAACACCCATTGATTGCATGTCTTCTCTTTGAATTTCTGCATCGCCTGTATTGATTTGCACATTTGCCAATGAACTGATAGATTTTAATTTTCCGTTCGGGAGAAAAATTTGTAATTGACTAATGTCATTCACGCTCGATGTCCTGTTTCCCGGATATACCATCCGGATATTTGTGAGTTGATTTTTATCGTAAACAGTTCCAGCAACATTTCCCTCTAATGCCGTCTGCACCTGTGTTTGAAGGGCTGAAGGAGTTATACCAAATTGTGCAAGATTAGTTGAGTTAGGTTCAACATTAATTGAAGGTCCGGCAATTGTAATTCCATCAAAGACATCAACAGTGCCTTCTACATTTTCAACAATGGATGCGACCTGCCTGGAAAGTTCCTGCAACCTGCTTTGATCAGTTCCAAAAATTTTTACTTCAACCGGTTCAACTGAAGCCATTAGATCACCAAGCATATCACCGATCACCTGCCCGAAATCAACACGTAATGCAGGCTGCGTGCTTTCTATCTTTTGACGCAGATCGCTGATTACTTCATCAGTTGTTTTATTTCGCTCTTTTTTTAATTGTATAAGATAATCCCCGGTGTTTGGCTCTGTAATGAAGAAACCCATTTCCGTTCCTGTTCTTCTTGAATAGGCTTGTACTTCCGGATCACTCACAATTATTTTTTCTACTTGTTGTAATATTCGGTCCGTTTCCTGCAATGAAGTACCCGGCGGAGACCAGTAATCCAATACAATGCTTCCTTCATCCATTTCAGGCAGAAAGCCCGTTTTAAGTTGCGGGTAAATAAGAAAAATAGAAACAATCAATCCAACGATAATAATAAAACTTATATATGGACGTGTAATAAAAAAACTTACCCATCTTTGTTTTTTTACCGAATGTCCTTTCCCTGCTTTAACTTTTGGCCTTTTACTTTTTCCTTCTCTGGTAAACAACAAATAGATCACCGGCAGCATCAGCCATGTGACAAAGAATGAACAAACCAAAGTAATGATCATTGAATTGGTCATTATTTTAAAATATGCGCCTGCAACGCCACTCATTAACGCAAACGGAAGAAAAAT
>DATBFI010000147.1:0-5462 GCA_036558585.1 Chitinophagaceae bacterium | reverse complement strand
TTTCACGCATTTTAGGTACGTGAACATGTTTTTGGCCCGGAATATCTTTCACCTCGGGCAGATCCATACTGGCAGTCTCTGGTTGCAGACGTTTATTATCTTCAGGCGAATCAGTAATATCATTTGATACTGCTTTGGTCTTATCTTTCTTATTTGCCATAAAATAATTTTTTTAAAGTAATAAACATCATGTTCGAAAATAATGCCACAGATATCTGCTGAGAAGTATATCTGAGAATATCAGAAAGTGTGCATAATAATCTACATAAAGGCTTTGTTAATTATGCTTTCTACTATAAATAATAATTCTTTGATTCTTTATTGAATGGCGCAGCATTTGTAGACTATAACAGGAAAAATGATTATCTCACTAAAACGCTATACTATGAAAAGAGTAACCGCATTTTTATTAGTTACAGGTCTATATTTAGCAGGATGCAATAATGGAAATAAAGCAAATAATACAGACACAAGCACTACAAATGCTGCTCCCACTGACACGTCAAGCATGATGAGTAACAATACGTCCGATACAATGTCAAAATCAACAATGCCTGTAAGTAAAGATGTTTCCGATTTTGCTGAAAAAGCTGCTACCGGAGGTTTAATGGAAGTTGAATTAGGAAAGATCGCACAGGAAAAAGCAACAAATCCACGCATAAAAGATTTTGGTGCAATGATGGTAAAGGATCATTCAGATGCCAATGATCAATTAAAAACTTTAGCTCAGCAAAAAAATATAACACTTCCTACTGCAGTAAGTGATAAACAACAAAAGGAGATTGATGACCTGAACAAAAAAACAGGAAAAGATTTCGATAAGGCATATATGAGCATGATGCTTGATGATCATAAAAAAGATATCAAGGAATTTGAAAAGGCTGGTAATGATTCGAAAGATGCTGATGTAAAAGATTTTGCGATGAAAACACTGCCTACTTTGCAAAAACATCTCGATTCTGCCAGAGCGATTACAGGTAAACAGTAACTCTTTATATATGTGTTGAATTCCAAATGGGGATGCATACATGCGTCCCTATTTTTTTGTCTGTCTGCACAATAATTTTTTCTGCGTTATCCTCTTATGCAAAAAATTTAAAACAAAAAGTAAATCGCGCATGCGATCAAAAAGATCTTAAATTCTTTTTTCTAATGAAGATGTTGAATTGATTAAATCTTCAAAGGATCAACTGACAACAAAAAATAACTGTGTGTTTCACGGGGGCGATAGGGTTAAAACATGCAACAAAAACTTCACACTGTCTATACAACCTGCTCTTCATACGAACTTACCGGTTCACATGTGCAGATAAGATTTCTATCCCCATAGGTATTATTAATTCTTGAAACGGCCGGCCAAAATTTATTGTGTGTAACATAATACAATGGGAATGCAGCCTCCGTGCGTGAATATTTATGATTCCATTCATCGGCGCAAATAACTTTTTGTGTGTGCGGTGCGTTTTTCAACGGATTATCTGTCCTGTCCATCCTGCCCTCTTCAATGGCACGGATCTCGTCGCGGATGCTTAACATTGCATCACAGAAGCGATCAAGTTCTGCTTTATCTTCACTTTCTGTTGGTTCAATCATGATCGTTCCGGGCACCGGAAAGCTCATGGTTGGTGCATGAAAGCCATAATCCATTAAACGCTTTGCAACATCCTCCGCTTCTATCCCTGTAGTGGCTTTAAAGGGACGCAGGTCTACTATAAATTCATGTGCACATTCACCATTGTGATTGGTGTACAAAATATCAAACTGCTCCTGCAAACGTACACGCATATAATTTGCGTTAAGAATGGCATATTCGGTTGCTGCCTTTACGCCATCAGCACCAAGCATGCGGATATACCCGTAAGAAATAAGCAGGATTGAAGCCGAACCATATGGTGCGGCGGAAACTGCCCCGTGCGAGTTGAAACGGGATACTTGAAAATTATTTATTGCCGGTTCATGATTCGTAAGCGACGAATGTTTTGGCAAAAATGGTGCGAGGTGTTTTGCACAGCAGATCGGTCCCATACCAGGGCCTCCGCCGCCGTGCGGAATTGAAAATGTTTTATGCAGGTTTAAATGACAAACATCAGCACCAATTAAGCCAGGCGCGGTTAAACCAACCTGTGCATTCATATTGGCGCCGTCCATATAAACCTGGCCTCCATATTGATGAACAATGTTGGTTATCTCTTTTACGCTTTCTTCATATACACCATATGTACTGGGATAGGTGATCATAATGCCTGCAAGATTTGCTGCGTGTTGAGTTGCTTTTGCTTTCAGATCGTCCACATCAATATAGCCATTCTCCAATGCTTTTACCACTACTACCTTCATCCCGGCCATTACTGCACTAGCCGGGTTTGTGCCATGTGCAGATATCGGGATAAGCATAACATTGCGATGATGATCATCACGGCTTTCGTGGTAAGCCTTTATCGTTAACAATCCTGCATACTCACCCTGGGCACCACTGTTGGGTTGTAAACTGCATGCATCAAATGCTGTAAGCTTACATAAATAATCACTCAACTCATCAAGTACCTGCATGTAACCCTCTGTTTGACCGGCAGGTGCAAATGGATGAATCTTGCTCCAGTGATTCCAGCTTAAGGGTATCATTTCACTTGCTGCATTTAATTTCATCGTGCAGGAACCAAGCGGGATCATAGAAGTATTTAAAGCAAGGTCTTTATTTTCGAGTTGTTTCATGTAACGCATCATCTGGCTTTCACTGTGATGCGTATTAAAGACAGGGTGTGTTAAATAAGATGAAGCGCGTGTGAGTTGCAAAGGAATATGGGCCAATACCGCATCTTCCTCAATATCAAAGGCAACAGGGTCTGTATCGTTCTCAAAACAATTGATAAGATCATAGAGATCATCAACTGTGGTTGTTTCATCCAGCGAAATACCAATATGACTATTGTCAATATAGCGAAGATTGATCTGCTGACGTTCTGCTTTTTCTTTGAAACTTGTAATGTTGTTTACTTTTACTACGATCGTATCAAAAAAGTTTTGTGATACCAATTCAAAATCTCTTTGTTCAATTTCTTCTGCAACAATTTGAGTAAGCAATGCAACATGCTGCGCAATTCTTTTCAAACCTTCAGGGCCATGATATACGGCATACATGGCTGCCATGTTGGCGAGCAGCGCCTGTGCCGTACAGATATTTGATGTCGCTTTTTCACGTTTAATATGCTGTTCTCTTGTCTGCAATGCCATACGCAATGCAGAATTATTCTGTGCATCAACACTCACGCCGATAATACGACCCGGCATATTTCTTTTGAACTCATCTTTTGCAGAAAAGAAAGCCGCATGCGGACCACCAAAACCAAGTGGCACGCCAAAACGCTGTGCCGGGCCAACCGCAACATCGGCGCCTAATTCACCGGGCGGTGTTAGCAATGTAAGCGCTAATAAATCGGTGGCCATCACAACAAAGCCGCCTGCCTCGTGCACTTTATTAATAAGTTCACGATAATTCTCAATTGCTCCATAATTATTTGGATATTGAACAATAGCCCCAAAATAATTCTTATCAACCTGTACCTGTTTATAATCTCCAAATATTAATTCAATGCCTATCGGTTTTGCACGCGTAACCAAAACATCAATTGTTTGCGGAAAAATTGCATTGTCCACAAAAAATTTTGCTTTCTCTATTTTATCTGTCTTGTTTACATGATGAAAGATCATGCTCATTCCTTCGGCTGCAGCAGTAGCTTCATCCAGTAAAGATGCATTTGCAATGGGTAATGCCGTAAGGTCACTCACCATCGTTTGAAAATTCAGCAGGCTTTCCAAACGGCCTTGTGAAATTTCTGCCTGGTATGGTGTGTATTGCGTGTACCATCCCGGGTTTTCAAAAACATTTCTCAATATAACTGACGGTGTAATGGTATCGTAATATCCCTGGCCAATATAAGTTTTATAAATCTTGTTCTTGATGCTCACATCCTTCATCTGCTTCAGGTATTCATTTTCACTTATAGCAGCCGGAAGGCTGAGCGGCTTTTGCATGCGAATTGATGCGGGAACTGTTTTACTGATCAGTTCATCAAGGCTGCCCACACCAATAGTCTTCAGCATCTTGTGCAATTCAGCTTCATTAATTCCGATATGTCGATTGCGAAACTCTATTGACTGTTGTTCAAATAGATTCATAAATTAATTTACGGTTAACCTCAAAAAGATGCGCAAAGTTAATGCCTGGCAACCGTAAAAAAAGAAGTGGGTTTTTCCTGGGGAAAGGGTGTGACTATTTTAACAGTTTTCAGTTTTTAAGTTTAGTTTTTCAAAATTTTTATTTGTTCTCTTTTTTCATTCTTTTTTTGAGCCGGGCATTCAATCATTTCTTATCGTTCCTTGCGTCGCACACGTGTACTGCGCATCATTATGCGGCAGGGCGCAGGATAATTAGTCCGTCGCAAAAATTCATTTTCAATATTTTTAGATAATCATAAACTATTCAAATCATATCAATCACAATCAATAAAATAAAATTCGCACTGTTTGATACAACAGCCTGTTTTGCATGGAAGCATTATTTTCGTTGTATCCCTGCAGACCGAACAAACCGGCTACATTACCTTTATTGATCGCGATTTCGAGGTAACCCGCTGAATTAAACCAGGCAAGATTTTCACCCGGGTGAACAGAAGCATAATGATCACTGATCTTTTCTATGAATTCGCTGTTGCGCATCAGTACAATTTTAAATTTCCTGTTTTGTCTTATTTCTTCAAATTCTTCACGGGTAAGATTAACAACTACATTTTCAAAATTATCTATAAAAATTATCTGGCTTTCTATCCAATCGGTTCCTACCGTTGAACGCATAGGATATTTTTCCTCGATAGTTGTAATGCCGGTCGTAACATCCGGCAAACTTTTCCCATTTATAATTTTTGTTATTGTTTCAGCTATTTTTTGAGTGGACTGCAGCAAAGTTGTTTTATCGTTTGTATTTAGTATGGAAAAAATATTACCCGGCTTTGTGCCGGTGATCATTGTGAGGATACCGTTATCAGGACATACAATGTATTGCTGTTGGTACTCCGTTATCAAGATATGTTTTGGCGATCGTTCAAAAAAATTAATGATAACAATATGAAAAGTTTGCGGTGGAAAATATTTGAAAGCATTCTTGCATATATAAGCAGCCTGTTGATAATTGTAAGGTGAGAGCTGGTGCGTAATATCTGCAACAGTGCAGGAAGGAACAGCAGTTATAAGCTGTCCTTTTATAGCGCCGGTAATATAATCGCCATGACCAATATCTGTAGAAAGGGTTAGTACAGGCATGCGGTTTACTTGCAAATATGAAATAATTACTTTACCAACTCTCCATTTTTAAAGAAGAATTTTCTCACCAGTTTATCTGCAACAGACGGCGCAAGCTTGTTAATCAATATAGTGCGTTTATCATTGGCGGCAAAAACAAGCGTTCT
>DATBFI010000146.1:0-7264 GCA_036558585.1 Chitinophagaceae bacterium | reverse complement strand
GATAAAGCATGTGAAAAAATTCAGCGCTGGCGAATGGGTTATCATATTGTTGCTACCGCTTATGTATGGAACAACCTTTTTGAAGCGGCTGCTGACATTCACGAAAATTTTCTTTATACAAAGGAATTATGGGAAATAATGCGAACAGAAATCTATGCTTATCTCGAATTGCTCATGATAAAAAAACAAAAAGAACAAATCAGGAAAATTTTCAGTAACATGGAATTTAGAAAAAAATTTGTGCATCATTATGATGTATATGTTTCATTGTTTATTGATGACACCTATCCATTAACGAATACACTGAAATGTATGGCTATCTTTAACCGTATAAATAATGCACAAGACGTTTATCGGTAACAGGAGTACTTAACTTTAAGAGTGTAGAACTATGTTAACAAACTCTAATCAAAAAATTTATTCACTTACTTATATTGCAATCTTAAAGAAATCACATGCTCACCCCCTCGCTCCGCGCCGATATAGACAAGATCTGGAACACGTTCTGGACCGGTGGTATTTCCAATCCGCTGGCTGTTATTGAGCAGATCACATATTTGCTTTTTATCAAAAGACTTGATGAATTGCAAACGCTCAAAGAAAGCCAGGCGAATCTTTTGGGCACTCCCATAGAGAAGCCAATATACACACCCAAACAAAAAGAACTACGCTGGAGCACATTCAAAGACATGGAACCAGAAATCATGTTCCAGCTTTTCCGAAAAGAAAATGGCGTATTCGATTTTATGAAGAACTATGGCAGTGTGGACAGCGCCTTTGGTAAGTTTATGAAAGGTGCAGTATTTATGATACCTACCCCACGGCTCTTGTCAAATGTGGTGGATATGCTCAGCGGCATTGATATGAAAGACCGCGACACCAAGGGTGATGTATATGAATATCTTTTAAGCAAGATCGCTACTGCCGGGCAAAACGGTCAGTTCCGTACACCGAGGCATATCATTAAGATGATGGTGGAAATGATGCAGCCGACGATTGATGATATTATCTGTGATCCCGCCGCAGGCACCTGTGGTTTTCTTGTTGGTTGCGCGGAATATTTGCGTGAACATGAGGCAAAAGCTTTTTATGATAAGTCTTTCATTACACATTTTAACCAGCACATGTTCATGGGTATGGAGTTCGACCCAACCATGATACGCATTGGCGCTATGAACATGATACTGCATGGCATTGAAGAACCCATGCTGAAAGATGTGGACGCGCTCAGCGAAGCCAATAATGGTTTTGCAGAACAGGCGACACTCATGCTCGCCAATCCGCCATTCACCGGCAGCCTGGATAAAGACGCGGTTGACAGCAGCATTCTTAAAATGGTGGACAGCAAAAAGACAGAACTGCTCTTCCTGGCGCTCATGTTGCGCGGGCTAAAAAAAGGTGGTCGTGCTGCGGTTATCATTCCCGATGGCGTGTTGTTTGGCAGCAGCAAGGCTCATAAACAAATAAGACAGTTGTTGACAGAGCAGCATAAACTCGAGGCCGTTATTTCCATGCCTTCCGGTGTGTTCAAGCCTTATGCGGGTGTAAGCACCGGCATACTCGTATTTACCAAGACCACTACCGGCGGCACAGACCATGTTTGGTTTTACGATATGAAAGCCGATGGTTACAGTCTCGACGATAAACGCCAGCCTATCGCACAAAACGATATACCGGATGTACTGGAAAAATGGAAGACGCGTTCTACCTCCCCCGTTGGGGAAGGCCGGGAGGGGGCCTCTTTTTTTGTGCCTTTTGAAGAAATAAAACAAAACAATTACGACCTCAGTATTAACCGTTATAAAGAGGTAGTACATGACGAAAAGAAATATGATGAACCGCAAGTTCTTATTGATGCAATAGAAACATTAGATAAGGAAAGAAGCAAAGCATTGCAAGAGTTAAAACAATTACTCGCTGAAGTGTGATAATATTTTTATGAACTCGGCAATTGTGCTTAGTGATGCTTGTGTGTCGCACACGGTACTGAATAATTTTAATAAACAAAAATATCTCAATATGATTATCCCCACTCTTAAAGAATTTGAATTAACACTTTGGCAAATTGCAGGAGAGGCGAGAGAAGTGGTTTCGAAATTATATAACGAAGCAGCCCAAAGAGGTTCGTATATGAAGACCAAATGACTGAGACATTTTATTTTGTTTTTGTGAACGGTCAAAGGGTGAGTATAGATATTAGAAACCTAAACTCGAGTCAATCTTATACGCTTAACAGAGCTGCATATGAGTTGATTGTTAAAAGGCTTAGGGAGATTTATAGCTGGGGAATTTATAACGATGTGGCTATTAATTAAGCAGAGAAATAAAAAATTCAATAAATAAAATGAGTTGGAACAAAGTGAAATTGGGAGATGTTTGCGAAATATATGGCGGTACAACTCCGGCAACTTCTAATTTCGAATATTGGAATGGAAGTACAATTTGGTTAAGTCCCACCGATTTACCAGAAATAGGAGAAATTTCCAACGTCTTCGATTCAGAGCGAAGAATAACAGAAAAAGCTATACGAGAGTGTTCATTAAAGATAATCCCGACAGGATCAGTCGTATATTCAACAAGAGCAAGCATTGGAAAAATTGGAATAGCGGAAACTCCTTTAACTACTAATCAAGGTTTTGCAAATTTCATTTGCAATGGAAAGGTTTTTAATAAATTTCTTTGTTATGCCTTAAAATACTATACTCCACAAATTTCAAAGCTTGGTAACTCGACAACTTTTGCAGAAGTTAGCAGAACAAATATTCGAAACTTCTTTATTCCCCTGCCTGCTTTCTCCACCCAACAAAAAATTGCAGCCATATTAGACAAAGCAGATGAGTTACGCCGCAAAGATAAAGCCCTGCTTGCCCGATATGATGCACTGCTGCAAAGCATTTTCTACAAAATGTTCGGTGACCCGGTAAAGAATGAGAAGGGGTGGGAGAAGGGAAGTTTATCAAAGATTCTTTTTGTTGATAGAAAAATTATTAAACCAAATGATTTTACTGGTAATGAGATTTATATTGGCCTTGAGCACTTAGAAAAGGAAACGGGCGAAATATTAGATAAATCAAATGTAGAAAAAGCAGAATTAAAAAGCACTAAGTTTATATTCTCGTCAAGTCATATCCTCTATGGAAAATTACGACCGTATTTAAACAAAGTTTCTTTGCCTGACTTTAATGGAATTTGTAGCACTGATATACTTCCCGTACTACCAAAGGAAAAATTAGGAAATAAATATTTTATAGGGGCACTTTTACGACAAAATCATTTTGTTGATTTTGCTACAAAAAGCGCAGTTGGGGCAAATTTGCCGAGGGTAAATGCAAACACTTTGGAAGATTATGTTTCCATTCATCCGCCAATAACTCTCCAAAATCAATTTGCCGCAATTGCGCAAAACATCAATCAACAAAAATTTCAAATAAAACAAAAAAGCGAGCAGTCCGATAATCTTTTTCAAAGCCTTTTGCAAAAAGCATTTAAAGGAGAGTTAGTAAAATAAAAACAATATGCAATTAGATTGCACAATTGATAAATAGGTTTGTTGTTCACCAAAAATTAAAAACAATGAACAACAAACACCAGGTATATAACCTAATTATTTTAGACGAAAGCGGAGCTTTGAAAGGAATGCTCAAAGCGTAAAAAATTTCTTTACGAGAGAAAGTAATGCACGGTATGCTTATAGCGACAGATCAGGAAGAACCGGATACAACTGATGATTTTTATAAAGAACAGCAGTAGTTTATCGCTTGTTAAGGGCTTGACAAGTCAGGGTACTTAACTGCTTTTAATATTGAATGATTTATTAAGACCTGTAACATTGCAAGTATAAAATATTATTTTTAACCCCATGCCATCAAATTTTTCCTTTCTGCAGCACGAATTTCAACCCATGTTTGACACAGCGCGCAGGGCAGAAGAGCATGTGTTTACGGATCCCATGTACTGCGCCATTCTCTGTCGTAAGTCGCTTGAAGAATTTGTAAAATGGTTGTATGATAATGACCGGGATTTATCTATTCCGGCCGACACCACGCTCAATTCATTGGTGCATGAACAAAGCTTTATAAATATCATTCCAAATGCGCTCTGGCGCAACATTAACCTGGTGCGTAAAATTGGCAATAATGCGGTGCACAGCCAAACAAAAACACCTGTAAAAGATGGCTTGATAGCGATAAAGATCATGCATGATTTTTCGCTTTGGGTGGTACGTATTTACAGCCGCAATCTTACGCCGGTTTCCTCTTTTAATGAAGATATTTTACCAAAGGGAGATATTATTGAGCGCACCAGGATCCAGGCCGAACAACTTGCCCGGCAATATGAAGAAACAAGGCAGCAACTGGCAAGAGCAAATGAGGAATTAACAAACAATAAAAGACTGGGCGAAGCACTGCAGGAAAAATTGGCTGCTGTGCATGCGGTAAAAGAACAGCACGTTGATATTCCAATTCCTGCCCTAAGTGTTAGCGAAGCAGAGACAAGACGTGTGTACATTGATGCCATGCTGAAAGAGGCAGGTTGGGATATAACTCAACCCAAATACAAAGAATTTGAGCTAACCGGTATGCCGCATGAAAGTGGTACTGGTTATGCCGATTATGTATTGTGGGGTGATGATGGAAAACCGCTTGCTGTTGTTGAAGCAAAGAAGACTTTGGTTGATACATACAAAGGCAAGCGGCAGGCAGAATTATATGCGGATTGCCTGGAAAAAATGTTCGCTCAGCGTCCCGTTATTTTTTATAGCAATGGTTTTGAAACCAATTTGTGGGATGATACATTTTATCCTCCAAGAGAAGTACGGGGCTTTTACAGTAAAGACGAATTACAATTGTTGGTTAACCGCCGCACAACACGCAAGTTATTGAGCGAGCAACCCATCAACAAAAGTATAGCCGGGAGATATTACCAGGAAGAAGCCATTAAACGTGTAGTAGAACGACTGGAGAACAAAGGCAGGGGCGCTTTGCTGGTAATGGCTACCGGAAGCGGCAAAACAAGAACGGCTGCCGCTATCACTGATTTGTTGACCAAAGCCAACTGGGCAAAGAGAATTTTATTTCTTGCTGACAGGAATGCATTGGTAACACAGGCAAAAAATGCATTCAACACTTACCTCCCACATTTAACCGCAATAGATCTTACAAAAGAGGATGAAGATACTGCAAGTCGTATTGTGTTCAGTACCTATCCCACCATGATGAACAGGATAGACAATGCAAAATCCCAGGGCCAGCGGTTTTATGGTGTCGGTCATTTTGATGTGGTAATAATAGATGAAGCACACCGCAGTATTTACATGCGTTACAAAGCGATCTTCAAATATTTTGATGCCATATTTATTGGTTTAACTGCAACGCCAAAATCCGACGGTGATAAAGACACTTATGAACAATTTGGATTAGAAATGCATAATCCTACTTATGCCTACGAGCTTGACAGGGCTGTAAACGATGAATATTTAGTTCCTCCAAAAGGAATTAAAGTGCCAATGAAGTTTCCAAGAGAGGGGGTGAAGTATGACGAATTGAGTGAAGAAGAAAAAGAGGCGTATGAAAGGGAATTTTTAGAAGCAACAGGCGTAGTGCCTGATGAAGTAAGCAGCAGTGCTGTCAATACATGGTTGTTCAATAAGGATACTGTAAATAAGGTGTTGCAAACTCTGATGGAAAAGGGACTGAAGATTGAAGGCGGAGATAAGTTGGGTAAGTCAATCATCTTTGCAAAGAACCACGATCACGCTGTTTTTGTAGAAAAATGTTTTGACAAATTATATCCGCACCATAAAGGAAAAATGCTGCGTGTGATAGATAACACTGTTTACAATGCGCAGGATATGATTTACCGGTTTTCAGATGCAGAGAACAAAGAGTTTTTGATTGCAGTGTCTGTAGATATGCTGGATACCGGAATAGACATCCCCGAAGTACTGAACCTCGTTTTGTTTAAGCCTGTACGCTCCAAGGCTAAATTCTGGCAGATGATCGGAAGAGGAACGAGATTATGTAAAGACATTTTTGGTCCGGGAGAGGACAAGAAAAATTTTCATGTATTTGATATCTGTGCAAATTTCGAATTTTTCAATAGCAAGATAAAAGAAACAGAACCGCCAATTACAGGAACGTTAAGTGAGCAGATTTTCAAAGCCAAAGTGAATATTGCTTTTCTTCTCGCACAAACGCCCGGCAGCGAAGAGGAAAACATTTTAATGCGGCAATTGCTGGATGAGTTGCATGGCGTTGTGTATGGTTTTGATGCGAAAGATTTTAGGGTACGCATGGAGTTGAAGCACGTGGAGAAATATCGTGCTCGTGATCAGTGGAACGATTTGCAGTTAACTGATGTGCTGGAAATTGAAAATCATATTGCACATCTATATTCAGATGAAGCATCCAACGAAGCCGCAAGAAGGTTTGACCTGATGATGCTGAAGCTAATGTTGCAGCAAATCGAAAAACTTCCGCGTAGTACTTTTTATCAGCAAAAGGTAAAAGAAACGGTCAGAGGTTTATTGAAGAAGCTAAACATTCCACCCGTGAAACAACAGGAACAATTAATACGTCGCCTGCAGGAGGATGTTTATTGGCAAAATGCAGATGTTGCAACACACAATGAAACCAGGATGGCTTTGCGCAACCTGTTGCAATATGCTGAACCCGAAGAACGCAAAAGTCTTTATACCAATTTCGCCGATACAATGGGGGACGTTGAAGACGTAGAGATACTTACGCAGTACCAGGAGCTGGGAAGCTATAAAAAAAGAGTCGAGAAATTTATCCGCGAAAATTATGACCATATTACTATTCATCGTATTCGTAATAACAAACCTATTACCAAGACAGAGCTGGAAGAACTGGAGCGTTTATTATTCAGCATTGACAAATCCGGAAGCAAAGAAATGTTGGAGAAAGCTACTGATGGGAAACCTTTGGGCAAGTTCATAAGAAGCATTTTAGGTCTTGATATAAACGCAGCCAAAGAAGCTTTTTCGGAATTCTTAAACAACAAAAATTTAAACGCAGATCAAATTCATTTCATAAATACAATCATTGATTACTTGTCAGTGAACGGAACTATTGACAGGCATATGCTGTTTGACAAACCCTTTGTAGAAATTAATGATGAAGGATTAACCGGCGTTTTCAACTTCGATCAAGCCGGCCACATTGTAAAGATTGTGGATAGAATTAATAAGAACGCAATGGAGGCCGTGTAATTTCTATTTCTTTTTCAATGCATAATTAATAAG